>LUZL01000150.1 GCA_001603615.1 Bacteroidales bacterium Bact_20
ACAACTAATGACTCCACTTATTCATGGGATATGGACGATGGAAGTAATCTAATATGGCAACCAAATCATATATACACTTACAGTGATTCTGGCACATATAATGTAAAATTATTTACTATGTATGGGCTATGGAATAGATGCAACCAAATTGGCAATAAAGATGTAATAATAAATTATCCATCAGTAGTAGTATCAGCAGCTCCAGATACTATCTGTCCAGGACTTAGCAGTATACTCACTGCATCTGCTGTAGATAGCTATTTATGGAACACAGGTGAAACATCATCAACAATTACAGTTACTCCAACCACGACCACTACATATACTGTTACAGGTACTAAATATGGATTAACTAGTTCTGCAGAAATAACTGTTGTCGTAGATGATCATTTATCTATAAATGTTACAGCTAATCCACAAATTTTATGTAGAGGCGATAGTTCTGTAATAACAGCTCAATGGGCTGATAGTTATATTTGGAGTACAGGAATGACTAGTTCTAGTATTACTGTCTTTCCGACCACAGATACTACATTTACTGTGACAGGAACTAAAAATGGTTGCTCTGGTACTAGGTCTATTACCATCACTGTATTAGCAACTCCAAATATTTCAATTTTAACGTTAAATGATAGTATTTGTGAAGGTACAAGCACTACCTTGATAGCTTCTGGTGCACAGAGTTACTTATGGAGTAATGGCCAAACAGGTATTATACCTGGTATAATAAGTGTCTCACCTAATCAAACGACTACATACACTGTAACAGGTTATAATAGTAATGGATGCAGTAATACAGCTAGTCTAACTATTTTTGTATCTCCAGCCCCCACAGTTGATATTAATGCTAGCTCTACAATCATTTGTAGAGGAGAAGTTGTAACATTAACTGCCTCTGGAGCAGACACATATTTGTGGAGTGGTGGTCTACAACCTATTAGTCAAGTAACTGTATCTCCCACCAATACTACAACCTATACTGTAACAGGAATTACTAATACATGTAGTAATACAGCTACAATTACCATAACTGTAAAACCATCTCCAAATCTCACTGTTGTAGCTAATCCATATACAATTTGTGAAAGTGGTGTCAGTGTACTGACTGCTAGCGGAGCACAAACTTACCAATGGAGTAATGGAGTTTCTAATAGCGGTCAGATTACCGTCACACCTAGCAGCATGGGAGCTCATACTTACACTGTTACTGGCACTCTAAATGATTGCTCAGCTACTGCCACGGTCACTGTGGCAGTTTATCCAATTCCAGATAAACCAACAATTACTAAAGTAAGTGAAGATCCTATTGTTCTCAAATCTAGCTATTTGACAGGTAACCAGTGGTACAATCTATTTGGACCAATACCAAATGCAACAAATCAATTGTATACTGTATCTCAAAATGGATCATATTTTGTAATAGTAACTATCAATGGTTGTCCTTCATCCCCCTCAGATACTATTACAATAGATAATGTTAATATTTCATATTATAATGTTGATGATGGTATAGTGCTTTATCCTAATCCAGCCGACGATATTATTTTCATTGAATCTAATAACAATATTTCAGAAATTATAATATTTGATGCCATAGGTAGGATAGTAGCTACATATTATAATGTACGACAAATTAATATTAGCAACTTGCCCGAAGGTTTTTATAATATTAATATAAAATTTGACAAAAAAAATGTCATTAAACCTTTGATAATTCAGCATTTTTGATTAATGTGCTTTTACTTTATATAGGAAATAGACAAAAATTTAATGTCTGTACTATTGTCTGTCAGATAAAACAAATTTTTATTTCAAAACTATTTATTACTTTTATTTTAAAAATGTAATTATGAGAATAATTTCAAAAAAATTATTAATATTTAGTTTGCTAATAGCGGGATTATTAATGTATAAAACTTGTATCGCTCAACAAACTAATAGCTGGCTGAAAAACGGGAATATCGCTTCGTCATCAGATTTTATAGGTACTACTAATGCTCAAGCATTAATATTGAAGTCAAATAATAATGAATGGGTTAGAATCACTCCATATGGTAATATAGGCATTAGTACTACTCACCCCAAATATACTCTAGATGTGCATGGGAGTATCAGAGCAACTAAAGAAATTATAGTAGAAAAAGCAGATTCGCTTGATGAATGGCCAGATTTTGTTTTTTATACTTCGTATTCTTTACAATTATTTAATGAAAGGTTAGAATTGATAAAAACACAAAAACATTTACCATATATATTATCTAAAAATGAAATAAATGCTAATGGATTACCTATATCAGAAACAATGAACGGCATTGTAAGGAATGTAGAAGAGCTATATCTCTATATGGAGCAAATGGAGCAGAGAATTCAACAATTAGAAAAAGAAAATCAAGAACTAAAAAAACTTTTGAAGGAAAATTAAAAACTAAAACATGAGAAAAATATATATCTTATTACTTTGTATAATATCTGCTTATACTATATATGCACAAGATTATCAATTATTAAAAGTAAAAGAAGAGTATGATTTATTTAGTAATTTAATGATTAGTTCATATGCTCCTTATAATAAGATTTATTCAAAAAATTTCAATACTACTCGTACCAAAAGTGATACAAACACTATTACTACATTTGGCGAAGGTATTGCAAATATTATGGAAAGTTATATCACTATGTATGAGACTACAAAAGACAAAGCATATTTATATAAATTTATATTTCAATCTTTATGCCTTATAGAGGAACGTCCAGACTATAGTATAGATAGCACACAAGCTCCGAGATGGTCTTTTGATCCTATGATATATCTAGATGGTATAATATTAGCCGCACTTTCTAGATTTGTCTATTTTATTGAGTTTGAGGAACCCACTATTAAAGAAGAACATATATATCAGTTTGATGAGCTAAAACCAGAAAATTATAAACCACAATCTAGCTATTGTAATAGGTTTGATATATTTTTTAATACTTTTGGCCAATATGCCAGGTGGTTAGCAGATAGAGTGATAGAAACTCTCAATTGGTATATTAATAATGGCTACTGGAATGATAATTGCGCGTTTACTAAATTTCCAAATATAAATGATGCTGCAGAGATTAATATGCAAGCTGGTTTCAGCAGAGCATTGCTATTTATGGGTTTATATACTAATGAAAGTTCATATCTAGAAAAAGCTAAAATCATAGATAATCTTTTGAAATCAGAAATAAAATTCTTTGATGTCTGTAAATTAAAAAATTATAATTCTCCACTTTTTATATTAACAAATGACAACTCATATTGGTGGTATCATTCTGGCTGGTATATACCACATCAACATTGTATAGTACGTAGCAAAAGTATTAATGGATACACTAAATACATCGAAGACATTAGCCACGCAGTTCCAGTAGTAGAACTTTTGATAGATTATTACCTGTTTTTACCAAATACCAAGATGAAGGCTGATGATATGATAAGGCTGAGAAATATGTTTACCAAACATATTTACGATGGCAAAGGTGAATTTCGTAGATCTGTGATGGGTACAGATGGGCCTGTTTATCCGCAATATAGATTAGATTATGCTGCTTTAAACTACATCCCTTTATATATTTATGATGGTGCTGACACTACTGCTACAGAGCCTAATGTGTATGAAATTGTTCTAAATTTTTATAAAAAAAATATTGCAAATAACTCTAAAATCCCTAAAATGCCTTATTTCAATGGAGGATTTTCTATCAAAGGACAAGCTGAAATAGTACAAGCTGTCTGGAAAAAAGAAATTTATAATCTAACTTTGTATAATAGACGCTTAGTATACAATCAGAATTTTTATGCTAAAGGTACACTCACTATAGCACCACAGCAATATGATTATATTCATAGATATAATGATAAATCATTTGCAGAACCTTTAATCACTGATAATTCGTTTATAGTAGAGGCTGGCATCATAGTAAATATGAGTGCTGGAGATAAAATAATTCTGAAGCCTGGAACATATATTAAAGAAGGAAGCCATTTCAGAGCATTTGTAGAATAATTAATATTTTATAAAATAAGAATAAAATATAAGATTAGTTTTACATTCTCATATTGTAAATTAATGACATTAGTCATTTATGTATTTACTTGTTTTAAATTAATTAATTTTGCAAAACAAAAAATAATTTATGCAGGATGATAATTTAGACTGGATAAAAGAGCAGGAATATGTGTATGGATTTGAAACTCCAATAGAGGCAGACGTTTTTCCTAAAGGTATCAATGAAGATATTATAAGGAAAATAAGTGCTATTAAAGGAGAGCCAGAATTTATGCTCGATTTTAGGCTAAAAGCTTTTGAATTTTGGAAAAACATGCAAGCACCTACTTGGGGACATCTCAAGTTTGCTCCTATAGATTTTCAAGATATAAGCTATTATGCAGCTCCTAAAAAATTTCAAAAAGATAGTGCAGAGATAGATCCAGAACTTTTAGAAACGTTTGAAAAATTAGGTATCCCATTAGAAGAGCGAAATGCACTTGCTGGAGTAGCTGTGGATGCTATTTTTGATAGTGTATCAGTGAAAACAACTTTCAGAGAAGAACTAGATAAATTAGGCATTATTTTTTGTCCTATAAGTGAAGCTATAAAAAATCATCCTGATTTAATACAAAAATATTTAGGATTTGTAGTGCCTCCAAATGATAATTTCTATGCTGCTCTCAACTCAGCAGTTTTCAGTGATGGTTCTTTTGTTTACATTCCAAAAGGGGTCAGATGCCCAGTGGAGCTAAGTTCTTATTTTCGTATTAATACTAAAAACATAGGGCAATTTGAGCGTACACTGATTATAGCTGATGAAGACAGCTATGTCAGCTATTTAGAAGGTTGCACAGCTCCTATGAGAGATGAGAATCAATTGCATGCTGCTGTAGTAGAATTAATAGCTCTTGATAATGCAGAAATCAAATATAGTACTGTTCAAAATTGGTATCCTGGCGACAAAGAAGGCAAAGGAGGTATTTATAATCTGGTAACGAAACGTGGATTATGCAAAGGTAATAACAGCAAAATCTCCTGGACACAGGTAGAAACTGGTTCTGCTATTACTTGGAAATATCCCAGTTGTATCTTATCTGGTGATAACTCTAGTGGAGAATTCTACAGTGTAGCAGTAACCAACAATTATCAGCAAGCTGATACAGGGACTAAAATGATTCATATCGGCAAAAATACACGTAGCACCATTATATCCAAAGGTATCTCTGCTGGATATAGCCAAAATAGCTATAGAGGTTTAGTAAAAATTACAAAAAATGCTATTAACTCTAGAAACTACACTCAATGCGATTCTTTACTTTTGACAGATCACTGTGGTGCTCATACATGGCCATATATAGATGTGTCAAATGATGACTCTATAGTAGAACACGAAGCTACTACTTCTAAAATATCTGATGAACAACTATTCTATTGTAATCAACGTGGTATCAGCACAGAAGAGGCTATTAGATTGATAGTAAACGGTTATACTCGTGAGGTAATAAGTAAACTACCGATGGAGTTTGCAGTAGAAGCTCAGAAATTACTCTCTTTAAGTATAGAGAATAGTATTGGTTAAAAATAATTATTAAAAATATACACATGGCATTATTAGAAATAAAAAATTTAAATGTCTTTGCAGAAGACAAACATATATTAAAAAACTTCTCTCTCACTGTTAATAATGGAGAAGTACATGCTATCATGGGGCCTAATGGTACAGGTAAAAGCACACTAGCACACGTGATAGCTGGCAAACCTGGTTACAAAGCTGAAGGTGAAATATTATTTAACGGTAAAAATTTATTAGAAATGCCAGTAGAGGATAGAGCTAGAGAAGGTATATTCCTCAGTATGCAATATCCTGTAGAAATTCCCGGCGTGCCTATGCTTACTTTCCTAAGAACAGCTATTAATGAAATTAGAAAATCTAAAGGACTAGATTCACTCTCTCCTGCTGAATTCATGAAATATATAGAAAGTAAAAAATCAATAATAGAAATACCAGCAGATTTATTAAAAAGAGCTGTAAATGTAGGCTTCTCCGGTGGTGAGAAAAAAAGAAATGAGATTTTTCAAATGGCTATATTAGACCCAATTCTTGCTATTTTAGATGAAACTGATTCAGGACTAGACATAGATGCTATGAAAATAGTAGCTAATGGAGTGAATAATATGCGTTCTGGCGATAGATCTTTTATCGTCATAACTCACTATTATCGCTTATTAGAATACATAGAACCAGATGTAGTACATATAATGATAAATGGACAAATAGTGAAAACTGGAGATAAACATCTAGCTATAGAGGTAGAAGAAACAGGTTATGATATTTATAGATAAAATTTATTTATTATGAAAAATGATCTATTTGAACAAATAAAAGACAATGCACCAAAACTTTTAAGCTTAGAAGAACTATGGGCTAATAGAGATCAGCATTATCATACTTTCCTTAGTTTAGGTTTCCCAAATAATAAGATAGAACAATGGCGACAGACTCCTATTGATAATGTAATGAATAAAAATTTTCAATATGTAATCAATAATTCGCCTCTTCAGATAGAAAAAATCGAAAAGTATCTAGCCTGTACTATTGAAAATTTTGAAAAATTTCTGTTTTTAATACATAATGGATCATATATATATTCAGATCAGCCGATTTATCATGACGAAGAAACTGGCATGTTAGCTGGCAGTCTTAGACATGCTTTCGTATTATTTCCTGAAATTTTTAACAAATATTTTGATACCATAGCAGATGCTTCTTATAATGGATTCGTAGCTCTAAATATGTCATTAGCTTCAAGTGGTTTTTTTCTATATATACCTGCTGGTGTTAAAGTAAGTATTCCTATTCAGTTGATTAATTATTCTGATGGCAATGACAATCCATTCATGCAATCTAGGAATATTATAATCATAGAGGATGGTGCAGAGGTTACTTTTTTACAATGTGATGATACTTTCAAATCAGATGATAATAGCTTTTTAAATGTTTTGACAGAATTCTATTTAGGTAAAAATGCAAAATTATTTCATTATAAACTACAAAATAAAAGTAATCACTCTTCTCTAATAAATACAATGTTTTTTAAATTAAAAGAAGCTTCTTTATTACATTCTTTAACTCTCACATATAATGGTGGGTTTATAAGAAATGAAACTATCATTGATATGGATGAGCCCTTCGCTGAAGCTAAAATGTATGGACTTGGACTGATAGATCGTAGTCAAATAATTGAGAATTTGGGGTTTATACATCATAATGCTGAAAATTGCAATTCATATCAAGCATTCAAAAACATTATTGATGAGCAGGGAAGAGGACTTTTTAATGGGCATATTACAGTAATGCCAGGAGCACAAAAAACTAATGCTTATCAAATAGCACGCAATATACTTTTGACACCAGAAGCAAGGGTTTTTGTGAAACCATTTCTAGAGATATATGCTGATGATGTGAAGTGTAGCCACGGCTCTAGCATTGGTAAGCTAGATGATGACGCTCTTTTCTATTTAATGCAACGTGGCATATGCGAACGAAATGCTAAATTACTGCTTATGTATGCTTTTACTAATGATATAGTAGAAGAGATACATATTGATGATTTAAAGAAACAAACTATAGGTATGATAAATCGTAGATTAAATGGTGAGTTGACAGCTTGCGATCAATGTGTACTAGGTTGTACTAAATTTGAAATCCCTGAGTTGAACTTTGATAACATTAATTAATCAAATATTATAAACTCAAAATGTTTTTATTATTACTAAAATTTGCTTTCACTTTATCATATTTATTACTATTCTTAATTGATAATTCATAAAATTTTTTAATATTTAACAAATAATTTTGTAAAAAAATTACCTATTTGAAAAATTTGTATTAAATTTGAAAAAAAATATAATATGAAAAGAAAAATATTTATTTTTCTAGCGATGATTACTAGTTTATTATTGTCATTTTCTTCATGTGAAAAAGAAGAAGGTTGTAATGCTGTAATAACGGTTAAGTTATTAAGAGATACTACACAAGTAGTACCATATGCTAATATCAGAATTTGGCAGATAAACTCAGATATTAATATATTAGGTCAAGCTGATGCAAAAGGACGATTTGAACATTTTTTTAAAAATGAAGCTATTTTGAATGTAACTGCTAGCTCTAATCTATATTTACCAATAGATACTTTAGATGCAGATACCATGAATAATGATGGCCTATATGGTGAAACAACGATTCGCTTGAAAAAAGGAACTACTGTTACCAAAAGTGTTTTTATAGACTAATACATTAATCATCATTAATTACCTTTAAATAGCAAGCTCTACATAAAGGTTCATAAATATCTTTTTCGCCCAACAAAACTAAATTATCATTTTCAGATTTGCGATAAGAATATTGAGCTATATCTCCACATCTCACACAAACAGCATGCACCTTGGTGATATGCTCAGCTATTGCTAATAATTTAGGGATGGGGCCAAAAGGAATTCCTTTGTAGTCCATATCTAAGCCAGCTACTATCACCCTTACACCATTATTTGCCAATGTATTACAAACATTCACTAATTCATCATCAAAAAATTGAGCTTCATCTATACCCACTACCTCTGCTTCACTGCTCAGAAGCAAAATACTCTGACTATTATCTACAGGAGTAGACATTAGACTCAATGCATTATGAGAAACTATCTGTTGCTCATCATACCTTTTATCTATAGCTGGTTTATATATTTCTACTTTTAAATTAGCTATTTGTGCTCTTCGTATTCTACGAATAAGCTCTTCAGTTTTTCCTGAAAACATAGAACCAACAATTACTTCAATTGATCCTATTTTTTTATTTGATCTTCTTTGTTCTAAAAACATATTTTTTTTAAAATTTAAATCACTAATTATTTCCCTGCTTTTAATTTAGATTTTAATAAATTTAATTGCATCAAAGCATCTAATGGAGTCAGCTGATCTATATCAATAGATAGTATCATTTGTCTGAGTTCCTCTAGCAGAGGATCATCCAGCTGAAATAAGCTAAGTTGTATAGCTTCATTAGATGATTTTTCATTCCAAGTTTTAGATTCTCTATCTGCTTCTAGTTGTTTCAATATCATATCTGCACGTTCTACTACTATTTTAGGCATACCAGCCATACGGGCTACATGTATTCCAAAACTGTGTTCAGAGCCATCTGGTTCTAACTTTCTTAAAAAAATTATTTTATTATCAATTTCTTTTACACTAAAATGATAATTTTTTACTCTTTCTAGGTAGTCTGCGACTTCATTAAGCTCATGATAATGAGTTGCAAAAATAGTTTTGGGCCTATAATAGGGATGATTGTGCAGATATTCTATTATAGCCATTGCTATAGAAATGCCATCAAAAGTACTAGTACCACGACCTATCTCATCGAGTAAAATCAAGCTTCTTTCAGATAAATTATTCAAAATACTAGCTGTTTCATTCATTTCCATCATAAAAGTAGACTCACCTAGAGATATATTATCACTGGCACCAACCCTAGTAAATAATTTATCTGTAATACTGAGCACAGCTTCATCTGCAGGTACGAAACTGCCTATGTGAGCCATCAGCACTATCAATGCTGTTTGCCTAAGAAAAGCACTTTTACCAGCCATATTTGGTCCAGTCAAAATAATAATTTGCTGACTTTCAGTATCTAAGTATAAATCATTAGGTACATATTTCTCTCCTGCCTTTAGCATCTTCTCTATCACTGGATGGCGACCTTGTTTGATATCTATAGTAAAATCATTTGTTAATATTGGTCTATGATAATTATTTGTTATAGCTAAATGAGCAAAATTTGCTAAAACATCTACCTCTGCTATCAAATGTCCTGCATTCAATATATCTTTACAAAATGAAATAAGCTCATTGAGTAGTTTGTCATATTCTTCTACTTCTAATTGTTGAATTCTAGCCTCAGCTCCAAGAATTTTATCTTCGTAAGTTTTTAACTCTTCAGTAGTATACCTTTCAGCTTGTGTCAATGTTTGCTTACGTATCCAAGAAGTAGGTACTTTATTTTTATGTACATTGGTGACTTCGAAATAATATCCAAAAATATTATTATAACCTATTTTTAAGCTAGAAATACCCGTGTTTTTAATTTCTCTTTGCAAAATTTCCTTCAGAAAATCTTTACTATGATTTTTAATATTTCTCAGATCATCTAGCTCTGCATTAACATTATTTCTAATAACATCTCCTTTTTGAACAGAAACTGCTGGCTCATCTAAAATAGTTTTTCTAATTTTATCTACTATTTTTAATATTTCATCATCTATCTTG
>LUZL01000151.1 GCA_001603615.1 Bacteroidales bacterium Bact_20
GGTGAAATCAAAAGAATTGTAATTTAAGATAATGATGGAGAGCATTATGATTTATAGTTTTTGAAATATTTCTTTATACGCTTCTCTAAAACCACGATATGTAGCTCCTAACCATAGAGCATTGTATAGTTTAAATAAAAATTTATCTGGCAGTTTCATTTTTTCTCCATTAATAGCTAAAAAATGGAGAAAATTATATATTGGTGGGAAACTACAAAACATTTTTTTTAGTTTTAATAATTTAATATTCCAGCTATCAGAAGCTTTTATCGGAGTATTAGTGTACCAGGTGGGATGATTCTGCCCTTCGTGATGTAGCCTGCACATAACTACTGCACTGCGAATGCCAGTACTTTGGCGTCTAAGCCATGTATCTAATGTGAAATTATCAAGTTCATTATGATAGCATACATTTTTTTCATCAAAAATTAGTTTTACATTTTTATGAGATGCTCTATAAAAAAACTCTGCATCCTCACAGCCAGCATAATCAAAATTTTCATCAAATTCCCCTACATTATCATATACTTTCCTTTTCATAGATATAGAAAAACCAGCCAATGTATTGATCTCAAATAATCCATCGTTTATTTCATTCATTATCAAACCATCACGCCAATTATATTCATATTTTAATTTATATCTACCAAATGGAGTTTTTTCTGCCTGTTTTATCAAAGGCTGTGGGTAGTATCTATTGCCGCACAATATGATATTATCTAATTGATTATGAATATTTATAACTCTGATAAAAAAATTTTCAGTTATTAGAATATCATCATCTAGAAATTGTAAAATCTCATAATTAGAGTAATCTATCGCATTATTCCTATTCCCAGATAAGCCATTTTTATGAGTATTTTTTACAATTTTTAAATTATCAAATGTAAATTCATTATATAATATTGACAATTCTTCATCGCCATCATTACTTACTATCACCTCAAAATCTTCTTTTGGTAATTTATTTACATAATAAATATTATGCAAGGTCTCTCGCAAAATAGGAAGT
This sequence comes from Bacteroidales bacterium Bact_20, assembly GCA_001603615.1. Classification (GTDB taxonomy): domain Bacteria; phylum Bacteroidota; class Bacteroidia; order Bacteroidales; family DTU049; genus DTU049. The sequence goes on from LUZL01000151.1 coordinate 1,013, forward strand.
CTATTTTTAGTAGGAATTAAGATGCTGATTTTCATGCTTTTTCTTTTTTAAATATTTCTTTATAAGATTCTCTAAAACTACGATAGGTAGCTCCTAGCCATAGAGCATTATATATTCTAAATTGGAAAGCATCTGGTAGTTTCATTTTTTCTCCATTAATAGCTAAAAAATGAAAAAAATTATAAACTGGTGGTAAACTACAGAAAATCTTTTTTAGCTTCAGGTTCTTTATATCCCATGGATCTTCTATTTTTAAAGTAGTATTTGTATACCATGAAGAATAACTTTTAAACTGAGGGAAATATTTACACATTATTACTATACCATATGTATCAGCTCTTTGTCTAGCTAACCATGATTCTAGATTTAATCTGTCAATTTCGTTATGAAAACAAATATTATTTTCATCAAAAAGTAAATCAAATCCATTTAAAATTGCTCTATGGTTAAATTCTGCATCTTCCCATCCTGCATAATTGAAATTCTCATTATACCCTCCGTTTAATTCAAAATCATTTTTCTTTATAGATAATGTACCTGCCATAGAAATATTAATTTTATATAATCCATCATCATCTAGCTTATTTATTTTTTTAATGTTTTCCCAAAAATCAGATAATGTTGTTAGTTTATATCTGCCAAAAGTTGTTTTTCGTGCTAATTCAAGATATGTTTCTGAAAAAAATAAATTAGATATTAATAAAATCTTCCCATAATGAGAATGCCTATTTATGACTCTTGTTAGAGTATTACTATTTATCAGTATATCATCATCTAAAAATTGAAATATTTCATATTGTGCATAATCTGCCGCATTATTTCTATTGCCAGCTGCACCATGTTTATGAGTATTTTTTACAATTTTTAAATTATCAAATGGAAATTCATCATATAATATGGATAAATCTTCATCGCCATCATTACTTACTATTACCTCAAAATCTTCTTTTGGTAATTTATTTATAAAATAAATATTATGCAGAGTCTCTCGCAGAATAGGAAGTCTATTTTTAGTCGGAATTAAGATACTGATTTTCATGCTTTTTTGTAAACAAAATTAAAAAAATTTATTTTAGTAAATATTTAGCTAAATCAATATAATTTCCTCGCCAGAATGGATATAGCTTGATAGCTTCTTTATAAATATTTTTAGCTTTTTCTTTTTCATTTTTTTCTATTAAACTATTTGCTATAGCATTTAATCGGATAGACCAAGCTTTTCGTGCTTTTCTATCATTTTTTATTTCTTTTTTCCATTTATCATAAAATTTAATAATATCATTACCTGCAAATTCACTTTTCATTCTATAAGTGTGATGAGAGATGCCAAAAGCTGTGTAATGATATTTACTTAAATATTCATTAATACAATAAAAATCTATATGTTTAGAGAAACGTAAATAAATATCCCAGTCTATCAATACACCAGTTTCATCATAATATCCATAGTCATTAAAACACTGTTTATTAACAATGATGCAAGAAGTTTGAATTATTCTATCAAAATCTAGTAAAAAGTTCAAATAATAATTACCTGTTCTAGGTGTGGGATTATAAAAAGGTAAATCTTCAATTTCATCTTTTTCACCTATTACGATAGGAAAATGAAAGAAAAATTTATATTCTGGATAATTATTTTCAATA
>LUZL01000152.1 GCA_001603615.1 Bacteroidales bacterium Bact_20
TTTGTCTCAAAAATCTATTTGCAGTAATGGAAAAAATTATATAATCTTTATATTCCTTTAGATTAGCATTATAAACAATACAATTATAATTGTTTATTGGCATTTTTTTTACAAAAGCACTGAAGTCATGCTGCCCTATTAGAATAGGTAGTTTATCTTTAATCAATTGTATATTTATTGGTTTATCTATAAACCAAGCTCTATCTATTAAAAAAGGATTTTTATTTTTAGTAATTAAATAGTGATATGTACGACTAATAGCAGAAAATCTTGCATGTAAATCATCAGATACCATTTTAATATTTTTAATCGCAATATCTGGTGGCAAAATAGCATTGAGATGGTATAGAGTATTATTGAAATCATTAATAACAACATCTATGTCGAAATGGGCAAAAAATTGCTTAGCATGTACGCCTGTATCTGTACGTCCACATCCAATAGTAGAAATATTTTGACGAAAAAAAATAGATAAACTTTTATCTATTTCACCTTGTACAGTAGGATGTACTGCTTGCTTTTGCCAGCCATAATAATTAGTTCCTAAAAAAGAAAGTTCTATTAAATATCTCATTTTTTATCAAAAATAAAAATAATTTTTTATTTTTATTTTTTTACTTTGTATCTTTGCAAATGATGATAAAGAAATTTAATTTTATAATTATTTGGGTTATAGTGTTATTTAGCCCATTGAATGTACATAATCAGAATGTTAACATAGAAAATGTTGACTCTACAGAGATAGCTTTTGTTTTTGATAAAGCTGTTAGGGAATTGTATTATAATAATTATCCTTCTAATTTTGAGCATATTTCTATAGAGCAAAATTATTATAGAAGCTTTACTGACGAAGAGTTAGATGCATTATTAGATGATAGTTTATTAGCTCAAAGGATAGCAATAATGAATATTCACTCTCCCTTTGAATATAGATATAATCAAGATATTAAACAGTGGATAAAATATTATTTAAAACACAGACAATTTTTAGGCAGGATAATAGGCTTAGGTGAATTATATTTCCCAATTTTCGAAGAGATTTTTAGTAAATATGAAGTACCATTAGAGCTAAAGTACCTAGCTGTAGTAGAATCTGCATTAAATCCAAATGCTAAAAGTAGAGCTGGAGCTGTAGGGCTATGGCAATTTATGTATAGAACGGGATTATTATATGATCTTAATGTTACATCTTATGTAGATGACCGTAAAGATCCATACAAATCTACAGAAGCAGCTGCCAGACATATGCGAGATTTATATGATATCTATCATGATTGGGCACTAGTTTTAGCAGCATATAATGCAGGAGCAGGTAGAATCAATAGGGCTGTACTTAACTCTGGTGGCAAAACTACTTATTGGGAAATATTGCCTTATTTACCAGCTGAAACCAGAAATTATGTCCCAGCTTTCATTGCAGTTTCCTATATAATGACTTATTACAAAGACCTAAATATTGTACCTTCACCACCAAAATTTAAAGATGTAGAACTAGATACTGTGTCTATTAAATATCATACAAGCCTTAAAACTATTAGTGATTTTTTTGACAT
>LUZL01000153.1 GCA_001603615.1 Bacteroidales bacterium Bact_20
ATAAACATTACTTTTCTACTAAAAAAATGTTTAAATGTTATCAATTTATCTGGATCTATAAACTCATTAGGCTTTTGCTCATGAGGTAACTCTATATTTAATCCTACTGAGCTCCCTCCAGCGAAATGAGCTCCTTTATTGGCAGCTTCCATTATCCCAGGACCACCACCAGTAATAATGCCGAATCCTTTTTTAGTTAATAAATATGCTATCTCCTCTGCTAACTTATAATGTTTAGAACCTGGTTTAGCACGTGCAGAACCAAATATAGTAACACAAGGACCTATAGAAGCTAATTTATCAAAACCCTGTACAAACTCTGACATTATTTGAAATATCTCCCAAGAATCTTTAGTTTTAATTTCTTGCCATGTTTTTGGTTTAAAAGCATTCCTTAAGCTTTCTTCTTCATTTAATTCTTCATCTTTGTACATAGCATTATTTTTTGTCAAAATTAATAATTTAAATTAAATATTAAAATAATATAGATAATTTTATAAAACTAATGAAAAAATACTTTTTACTAGCAAAGCTATACCGTAAGCAATTAGAGTGGTATAAATAGCTGCAAAAACAGCCCACCATGTTGAGCCTGTTTCTTTTTTTATAGATGATAGAGTTGCTATACATGGGCAATATAATAATGCAAAAAACAATAAACCAGCCGCTGCAGGTGGTGATATTATATTTGCTATAGTTCCTTGCGTTGGCAATACTATGGATAATGTAGATACAATAAGCTCTTTAGCTACTATGCCAGTAATGAGAGCAGATATAATATGCCAATCATAGCCTAATGGTTTAAAGATTGGTTCTAGTACAATACTAATCTTGGCTAAATATGAGTTAGATATTTGCTCATGTACTAGTTGATTTTGCAATGAATCTATTAATGGAGCATTTGCTTCAGTATGACTAATGCTAGATATCTGATTTTCAATTGCGATAGTTTTTTCGTTATTTTGTGGGAAATGAGACAAAAACCAAATAGCAATTGAAGCTATAAAGATAGTTGTACCGATTTTTTTTAAATACATAGAAGCTCTAAACCACATATGTTTAATAATAGCATTAAATGTCGGCATTCTATATGGTGGTAACTCCATTACAAAAGGAGAAGCCTCTTTAGCAAATAAGAATTTCCTAAAAATTATTGCAACAATAGCAGCTATTAATACCCCTGTTAAGTATAATATGAATGGCATATACGCCAAAGAATTAGGGAAAAATATATTAATAATTAACACGTAAATAGCTAGCCTAGCATTACAAGAAAAAAATGGATTTATTAATATGGTGATTTTCCTATCCGATGGATTTTCTAAAATTCTAGAAGACATTATCGCTGGCACATTACAGCCGAAGCCCATTATCATTGGTATAAATGATTTACCATGCAGTCCTATTCTATGCATAAGTTTATCCATCAAAAAAGCAACTCTACTCAGATAGCCAGTATCCTCCATAAAAGCTATAAATAAAAACAAAATCACAATATTAGGCAAAAAGACCAATACACTACCCACTCCGGTTATTACTCCATCTATCAATAAATCTTTAAACAATGAAGCTCTCAAAACTCCAGATAAAAATATTTTGATCCATTCTATACCTAATTCCATCCAATTTTGTAAGTAACTACCTAGATAGAAAGTAGAAAAAAACATAATATACAGAAAGGCAAGAAAAATAGGTATTCCCCAAATTTTGTGTGTTAATATTTTATCTAGTTTGTCAATACTCTGATCAGCATCCTTTTGTGAATATGATAAGGTCTCTCTTAGTGCTCCTTTTATAAACCCATATCTAATATCCGTAAAAAGAAATTCAGAAGGTTGATTGTATTCTTTTTCTATAATTTCCGTAGATTTTTCTACAATATCTCTCAAACTAATATAATCGTTTCGTTTTAATAAACGAAGAAATTCTGGATCTTTTTCTAATAATTTAATAGCTATGAAACGTGAAGATATGGATGATTTAGTAAAATTAGTCTTGGCTATCTCATTTTGTATTTTTTCAATACAATTTTCTATTGGCAGAGGAAAATGAACTACACTTTTAACAATTAAATTAGATTCATATCTGTCTATTACAGCATTCAAAAGTTCATCAATTCCCTTATTTTTTATGCCTACAGTAGGGATAATAGGAATCTTGAGCATTTCGCTCAGTTTATCTACATCTAATTTTACACCTTTTTTAGATAATTCATCAAACATATTGAGAGCTATTACCATAGGATAATCTAGTTCCATAAGTTGTGTAGTCAGCAACATATTACGTTCTATGTTAGATGCATCTATGACATTGATAATGACATCTGGCATTTTTTGTAGCAAATAATGACGTACAAAAGCCTCTTCAGGAGAAAAAACTTGCAGAGAATAAGTACCTGGCAAATCTACAAAGGTAATTTTGTAATCTCTAAACTCTATAGTACCACTTTTGGCATCTACAGTTACACCAGCATAATTACCCACATGCTCATGAGCATGACTAGCAAAATTAAAAATAGTGGTTTTACCTGAATTTGGATTACCTATGAGAGCTACTTCAATATTTTTACTCTTTTTTGAAATTAAATGTTCAATATTTGTTGAAAGAATATCAATATTTTCTAATTCTTGCAATTCTTCTTCTGTAGTTATTTCAATGTTAAGAGCTTCACTTCTTCTAAGGGAAACTTTAGAACCCATTACATGAAATAATAATGGATCATTGAGTGGAGCCTTGTGC
>LUZL01000154.1 GCA_001603615.1 Bacteroidales bacterium Bact_20
TTATCTCACCTATAGCACATCTGGGACCACTAGACAAGAAGCGAATGTTATTGGCAATATGAAATAAGCTGACAGCAGTAGATTTGAGAGCTGCACTAGCATTTACTATAGCATCGCGTGTAGAAATGCCCTCAAATTTATTATGTGCAGGAGTGAAAGGTAATTTAGTATATTCTACAATTTTTTTACATATCTCTATATCAAAATTTTTTGGAGTATTTAACCCTGTGCCGACAGCAGTCCCGCCAATAGGTAATTCAGATAAATGAGATAGAGACTGCTCTATGGATACTATATTATGATCTAATTGAGAAACATAACCAGAGAATTCTTGTCCTAATGTTAGTGGCACTGCATCCATAGTATGAGTACGTCCGGTTTTAATAATTTTACTAAACTCAATACTTTTGCTATTAATAGCTTCTCTCAATTTTTTTATTGAAGGAATAGTTTTGTGAACTAAAACAGTATATGCAGCTATATTAGATGCTGAGGGGAAAACATCATTTGAAGATTGACTTTTATTCACATCATCATTTGGATGTAAAATTTTTTCTTTATCATCTAATTTGCCTCCATTGAGTACATGAGCTCTATTAGCAATCACTTCATTTATATTCATATTAGTTTGCGTACCAGAGCCAGTTTGCCATATTACTAGTGGGAAATTGTCATCTAGCTTACCTTGTAATATTTCATCACATACTTTCATTATCAATTCAGCTTTTTGATGATTTAAAATGCCACATTTTTCATTAGTACTAGCAGCAGCTTTTTTAATAATAGCTAGTGCTTCTATTATTTCTTTTGGCATCAGTTCTTCACCGATTTTGAAATTATTGCGACTACGCTCTGTCTGTGCCCCCCAATATTTATCTGCAGGCACTTCTACCTCTCCCATAGTATCTTTTTCTATACGTTTGATTTTATTATCCATTATATAATTTTTTAATTAGCAAAAATATAAATAAAAAAATTAAATATTAAAATTACTATGTAATTTTGTAAAAAAATGAATTTAGATACATATATTTCTGATATCATAGAGAGAGAAGCTGCAGCTGTTAGAAATATTCCAATTGATAATAAATATGCTGAGGCTATTGACTTAATATATGAATATGTACATCAAAAAAATGGCAAATTAGTCACTTCTGGTATGGGCAAAGCTGGGCAGATAGCTCTTAATATAGCAACTACTTTCAGTAGCACTGGCACACCAGCAATATTTTTGCATCCATCAGATGCTCAGCATGGAGATTTAGGTATCATACAAGCTAATGATATTCTGCTACTAGTGTCTAATTCAGGCAAAACAAATGAGATTTTACAATTAATAGAATTATCTAAAAGATTAGTATCTGACATTCCTATAATAGTGATCACTGGCAATAAAGATAGTGTGCTAGCTAGCAAAGCAAATATAGTTTTAGACACTGGCAATCCTCCCGAAGTATGTCCATTAGGCCTCACTCCTACTACTTCTACTACTGTGATGACTGTCATCGGAGATATTTTAGTAACTTTGATGATGAAAAAAATTAATTTTACAGTAGAAGATTATGCTAAACGTCACCACTCTGGCTATCTCGGTGAGAAATCTAAAATGTTCATTAGTAACAATAATAAATAATAATTATGTGGTTAATAGCTGGTCCATGTGTTATAGAAGATGATAAAATGCCTTTTATCGTTGCTAAAAAAATAAAAGAAATTGCTAATGAGTTAGGGATTAATTTCATTTTTAAAAGTAGCTATTTAAAAGCAAATCGTTCAAGAATAGATAGTTTCACAGGAATACCTAGAGTTACTGCTTTAGAAATTTTAAAAGAAATACATAATCAATATCAAATACCAGTGATAACAGATGTGCACGAGAGTTGGGAATGCGAAGAGGTAGCTGAATATGTAGATTATTTGCAAATACCAGCTTTTCTATGTAGGCAAACTGAGCTGCTGATATCTGCTGGTAAAACAGGTAAACCAATAAATATCAAAAAAGGGCAGTTTATGTCTCCTGAAAGCATGCAATTTGCTATTGAAAAAGTAATCAAAACAGGGAATGATAATATTTTTTTGACAGAAAGAGGATCTATGTTTGGTTATTATGATTTGATAGTAGATATGACAGCTATACCACGCATGAAAAGTTTTGGTTATCCAGTGCTGATAGATGCTACTCATAGTGTACAAATGCCTAATCGCAATGATGGAGTTACTCATGGGCAGAGAGATTACGTGCCTACTATAGCTCTAGCTGGTATAGCCGCAGGTGCTGATGGCATCTTTATGGAAATACATCCCGATCCTGCTAAAGCATTGAGTGATGCAGAAACACAATGGCCACTGGATCAAGCATACGATCTACTCGTAAAAATTAAAAATATTTTTTTAACCATTAATAATTTATAAATATGAAAAAAAGTTGTTTTTTATTTTTAATATTTATTTGTCCGCTTTTTGCTATAGCTCAAAATTATAATATGATTGCTGAGCCACGTTCTATGGCTATGGGTTATGAAAAATTTATCGGACAAAGTTACGATATTAAATATCACAAATTATATATAAATGTAAATCCAGGTTCTGGTAATGTGAATGGCTATGTAGTGTCAAAATTTATTCCTTTATCTAATGCAGACACTATGGACTTCGATGCACATAATTGCTTAACTATAGATTCTGTTATTTATCATGGCAATGAAGTTACATTTTCTCATAGCAATAATAGACTGCTAATAACAGGTTTATCATTAATGGCACAAAATCTTGATAGTATAATAGTTTATTATCACGGTACTCCAGTGGCGAGTGGTTTTGGATCATTTTATTCATCTACTCAATGGTTATGGACTCTTTCTGAACCATTTGGTGCTGCAGATTGGTGGCCATGCAAGAATGATCTGAGTGATAAGATAGACTCTATAGATATTTGCATAGAGCATCCATCTAGCTATGTAGCTGTAGCAAATGGATTGGAGAAATCTTCAATAGATTTAGGTAATAGTAGAAAGCTAACACATTGGCAGCATAGATATCCAATAGCTGCTTATCTCGTGGCTATAGCAGTGGCTCCATATCAATATTTCAATACTTATGTTACTTTACAAGATGGTGCTTTGCGCATAGATAATTATGTTTTAAGCTCTGAATATAATAATGCACAGAATGCAATGACTAATTTTACTAAGGTAATTAAATTTTATGATTCATTAATAGCACCTTATCCAT
>LUZL01000155.1 GCA_001603615.1 Bacteroidales bacterium Bact_20
CCCTCTGGCGAACAATTTATGTTTACTTGGCACGATGCTGCATCACCTAAATCTTTATTTGGAAGATCATTTATTTGATCATTATAGATCAAAACCACTTCAGAAATATGTAAAATTGATTTAGGAGTATAATTGGTGAGTACAACAGGGCCTACTTGACCAGTAAATTGTTGAATAGTAATATCCCCTTGCGTTTGTCCTTTAGTTTGAGGTGGAGTAGCTAATGTATTAGGTTTTGCATTTTCTATTAATTCAATAGTTATCACTTCTCCAGGAACTGGCACTGTAGACATCTGCCTTATGCCACCATTCTGATCATTATGATTATAAGTATATGCTCCTACTATATACCCATAATCGTTATAAATAAATAACTCTGCATCCTCACTTAGTTTCCATTGATCAAAAGCTAATGCTATAGAAGTAGCACCTGGTACAGCTAATTTATATCTCCAAACAACCTTATTATTAGGTAATAAAGTCCACTGCCCATCAATAGATGGATCTATTTCATTAGCTATTGAAATTCCAGCTCTTATGGGCAATTTATTTGCTCTAGCAATAGCATCCTCATTGTGAATTTGTACCCAATTAATGGTACTAACATCTACAGTATTTATTTTATGTAAAGTAGGTAAATCCACACTTTTAGATAAAGGACTTACTTGCTTGAATTCTTGACCAAATAAAGTCAAAGAAAATAATAAAACAATTAAAAAAATAAAATTTTTCATAAATAGCACATTTTTGTTATTTTAATACAAAATTAAAAATAATATAAAATAAAAAAATTTTTATTTTATATTTTAGACTTATAATCTATTTTATCAGTTATATAATCATTTTTTATATTCTAACAAAATATAATAAAAGATACATATGATTTTAATTATATAAAGTCTAATAATTAATTGCACAAATGGTCAATAATTTTTCGTTTGGAATTAGAAAATGAGAAAACATTTGCCAAAACTTTGCTTTTCTCACCTTCATGGATTCTAAATACCTATTGTGTGTTATTGATTTTCTCATGAACCACCACGCCCTTTCAATTGGATTTAAATCTGGTGAATATGGAGGCAAATAAAGAATTTCTAATCTTTTGTTTTGTTCCAAAAACTCTTCTAGAAGCTTTGCATGATGATACCTTACATTGTCAAGCACCAAAATAATTTTTTGAGCATCTTTATATGTGTGAAGTATTTTCTTTAAATGTTTTTTGAAGCTCTTATAGTTGCCCTTATCAGAAAAATTTATGACCATCTGACCTGTCTTTATGTTTATGCTGCCAAAAGTTGTTTGGCGTTCCTTTTTCTTTTGTTTTGACACTATTATGGGCTGTTTTCCACGAACCGCCCAGCTGTATGATACCGTTGCTGTGTTACTTAAACTAAACTCATCTTCAAATAATATAACAGTACTATCAGGTTCCTCTTCTAGTTTTTTTTTAATACTGTTTTATACTCCTCTCTTTTCTGCTCATCCGCTTCGGGATATTTGGCTCTCCCTTTTTGATAGGTAAAGCCAAGCTTCTTCAGCAATTTGTAAATCTGTGCTTTTTGGTATACTACATTATAGTGTTTCTCAATGTATTCTTTTAGTATAGGTCCATTCCATGTGGCTGTATTATAGCCAAACTCGTCTGGTCTATTATTTTGCAATACAGTACTTAATTCTTTAAGTTGCTCCTCTGTTAACCTCGGCTTACGACCACTTTTGGGCTTGTCCTTTAGCCCATCCAATCCTAATGCTTCAAATCTATGCACCCAATTGGTTATCTGCTTAAAACTGGTATTGTATAAACTTTCTAATTTACGACTGGATTGCCCAAGTGATACTTGATAAACCGCATACAGCCTAATACCAATAATATACCTTTCATCTTTTCTAAATAGAGCTTTTATTTCTTCTGAACTATAGCCCTTTACTTGTAATGATTTTCTTCCCATATTTTAGTAATTTATGTTTTTGCAAAATTACTAAATTATTGTGTAATTACAAAATAGACTTTATATAATAAAAAAAAGTATAAACCATTTCTACTGAATAGCATCAATGTATTTGTTAATTTATGTTATAAAAAATATATTCTAAAATTTTTAACAAAATATAAAAAATAATATTAAAAAAATAAAGTCAAATAAATGCAAAAATGAACAAGACTATAAAGATTTTTATTAAATTTTGTCATTTTATTTCAAACTTATTATTAAAACAAAAATATTAATTTTGCATACTAAATTTTTAAAAATACAATATTATGAGTTTAAATTTGAAAAATCGGAATTTTTTGAAATTATTAGATTTTACTCCACAAGAGTTAAATTTTTTATTACAATTAGCTAATGACTTGAAAAGAGCTAAGTATGCAGGTACAGAGCAAAAGAAATTATTAGGTAAAAACATCGCTTTAATTTTTGAAAAAGATAGTACCAGGACTAGATGTGCTTTTGAGGTAGCAGCATATGATCAAGGTGCACATGTAACCTATTTAGGTCCTACAGGCTCTCAAATGGGTAAAAAAGAATCCATTAAAGATACTGCTAGAGTGCTAGGACGACTATATGATGGTATAGAATATAGAGGTTATGGACAAAAAATCGTAGAGGAGTTAGCAGAGTATGCTGGTGTACCAGTATGGAATGGATTAACAAATGAAGCACATCCTACTCAAGTATTAGCTGATTTCATGACTATGATGGAGCATTCTAATAAACCATTAAATGAAATATCTTTTGCATATCTAGGTGATGCTAGATATAATATGGGAAATTCTCTGATGGTTGGTGCAGCAAAAATGGGTATGGACGTTAGAATAGTAGCCCCTAAAAATCTATGGCAATCTGCATCTCTAATAGAGCAATGTAAAGAAATTGCTAAACAAACAGGAGCTAAAATTATGCATACTGAAAATATAGAAGAAGGTGTAAAGGGCATAGATTATATCTATACAGATGTATGGGTATCAATGGGAGAGCCAGATGATGTATGGGCAGAACGTATTAATTTATTGAAACCATATCAAGTGAATAAGCATGTAATGGAGCTAACAGGTAATCCTAATTGTAAATTTTTGCATTGTTTACCTTCTTTTCATAATCGTGAAACTAATATCGGCGAACAGATATATCAAAAATATGGTATAGATGCTATGGAAGTAACAGATGATGTTTTTGAATCTCCAAATTCACTGGTTTTTGATGAAGCTGAAAATAGACTACATACTATCAAAGCAGTTATGGTAGCTACATTAGCATAAACCAAAAATTAAATAAAATAAAAAAGGGGTAAAAAATTACCCCTTTTTTATTTTTTATTTAAAACTTTTAGAATCTCCAACCTAGACGAATCATTTGTGAAAACATGTTTCCGAAGTATGAATCAGCATATGATTGGAAAGTAGTAACAGTAGTTGTTGTTTGACCAACTGTTTGTGACCATTCGCCACTTTTATCTTTATCATTTGACATTCCTATGCCTATTTCTAGTCCTATGTAAATGTTCTCAGCAAAATAATAATCAGCACCTGTGAAAATCATAAAACCAAAGCCACTATATTTATATTTATAGTGTCCACTAGTATTTTCATCAAAAGCTGTAAAATTATAATCTGTGTTTTTCCATGTCTCATTATAAGATCCTGAAAGGAAAGTAATATCTAACCCTGCATAGGGAGATAGTTTCTCTTTCTGGGCAAAATGATATGCACCACCTAAACTAAATTGTGTGCTAAAATCTTTTGTCTCAAAAGAACCTTGTTTAGACTCTACAGGGAAACCTTCATCATTAGTTCCATAGATATAATCTGTTGATTTAGTAGAATTAATCATCACACCTAATCTCACTGAGATAGCATCATTGACAAAAAATCGTAATCTCAAATCTGGAGCAGCAAAAGTTTGTCCAGTCAAAGCATTAATGGTCAAACCACCCTCTATAGAGAATGGATTAGTCCCTTCTGGTTTTTGTGCGAATGTTGCAATACTAATTATTGCAAAAATAACGATTGATAAAATTTTCTTTCTCATTTTTTTATATTTTTGGGGGTTGTTGTAAATTTTTGATTTATAATTATTTATATAAAATACATATAATTTTATTTTAAATTTTAGATAATTCATTAATTAATGCATACAAATAATATTTTTTGCAAAAATATATAATTTTTTTAATATATAAAAAATTTTTTGTGTTAAATTTTAATTAATTATATGAAAAAATTATACTCTTTCTATCTCAGCCCCTAGTTTTTGAAGACGTTTATCAATATCTTCGTACCCACGCTCTATTTGTTCTATATTATGAATAATACTTGTACCTTTAGCAGAAAGGGCTGCTATCAGTAGTGATATACCAGCTCTAATATCAGGGCTAGACATTGTGATAGCACGTAATGGGAAACGTCTTTCTAATCCAATAACTGTAGCTCTGTGTGGATCGCACAAAATTATTTGTGCTCCCATTTCTATAAGATTATCAACGAAAAATAATCTACTTTCAAACATTTTTTGATGTATCAAAACAGAGCCTCTCGCTTGAGTAGCAGCAACTAAAACAACACTTAATAAATCAGGTGTGAAACCTGGCCAAGTAGCATCTGATATAGTAAGTATTCCTCCATCTATGTATTGAGCTACTTCATATATATCTTGATAAGGAATTATTAAATCATCATTATCTTCTAAAAGCAAAATACCTAATTTACGAAATGTTTCTGGTATTATGCCAAGATGATGTATGTTACAGTTTTTAATAGTTATATTGGATTGTGTAAGTGCTGCTAATCCTATAAAGCTTCCCACATCTATCATATCAGCTAATAAAGTATGCGAGGTACCATTTAATTTTTTTACTCCATAAATTTTTAATAAATTAGAACCTACTCCTTCTATATAAGCCCCCATAGAAATGAGCATTTTACATAGTTGTTGAATATATGGTTCACAAGCGGCATTATATATTGTTGTAATGCCATCAGCTAGAACTGCAGCCATAATTACATTAGCAGTACCAGTAACTGAAGCCTCAGGGAGCATCATATAGCTTCCTTTCAGTCCATCTTTAGATGATAAGATAACTTTATTAGTAAAAAAATCAAAATCTATTTTTGCACCTAATTTTTCAAAACCAAAAAGGTGAGTATCAATTCTACGTCTACCTATTTTATCCCCTCCAATTTTGGGAATAATGGCTTTATGATATCTAGCTAATATAGGTCCAGCAAGCATTAATGATCCTCTAAGCAGTGATTGCCTTTTTTGTATTGATTCATCTTCTAATTTAGCTAGATTTATATTTTTAGCACAAAGAGTAACGGCATTATGGTCTCTATCTATACAAACTTCTACACCTATATCATGAATTAAATTAAGGAGATTCATTATGTCCCTTGTCAGAGGTACATTGTATAAGTTTACTTTGTCATCTGTTAATAAGCAAGCACAAATGACTTGTAAAGCCTCATTTTTAGCTCCTTGGGGCTCTACTTCCCCTTTTAACTGTTTACCCCCTTTTACAATGAAATCTGACATTTTTTATTATTTTCGTTTTTTATTATTTTTATTCCCAAATTTTTTATTTTTTTGATTTTCAGTATTTTGTCTATTAATGGCTACATGAGTAGATTCAAAAACAATATCAGGAATACTCAATAATCCATTTGATAGAATGTTTATATGGTGTTTTATAATATCATCATTTACCATTTGATTATTCCAATAAACATATAATTTTTTCATTGTCATAATAAGATGCCTCAATAACTCATTTTTTTCTTCACCTTCTGGCATTTCTATTGCCTTTTTTATCATATCCTCTATTATTCTACCATAAAAACGAAATTTAGAATTATATTCCCCTCTATATGGTATCCTATCTGGTACAAATTGTAAATATTTAATATTTATTTTTACAGGCCAATCTATATCCAAATCACCATCGGCGAGGATGTATAGATGATCCCAATATTTAGAACTATCATATTTACCATTTCCTACCACTGTAGCCATGGTTTTAATAATTTTATGTGCAAATTGTGTTCTCTCTTCTTTATCATTAATAGTTTTGGCGTAATTTACCATTTTCTGGACATTTCTACCATATTCTGGTATTTTCAAAGGCTCTAATTCTGAATTATATTTCATATTGATTAGGTATAATTTTTTTTAAAATTATTGATTTCTTTATTAATATAATTAATGAACTTAATTAGGTTAATAATTCTTAAAATTTTAATATTTATTGCAAAATTAATGATTATTTTTATTTTGATTTAATATGTTTTAGTAAGTGTACTAGGGGTGAGAATTATGAAATCAGCTGAATTTTCTATAGGTGGTAATGCTAAGTCATCTACTTCTTGTACAGTAATAGTTAAAATTTTGTAATTATTTTTTTTAGCTTCTTTTAAATAATAATTCAGATACCAAATGATACCTTGGTGATAATCGCTATGATAAGCTCCATTGAAATGGATAAATTTTTTATTTTCAGTGAGATTTTTTAATATATTCCATGCCATCGTAGCATCTTTAATAGCTTGAGCTTGGTCTAGGTATAATTTTGAAGTATGAGCTCTGCCCATATCTGGCATCTGTCTCATAGAGGCATAACACTCCAGCGTAGAATCAAAAGGGATAGGCAAAGGAGCTATGAAATTCAATGCTACTTTAGAAAATTTATTTAATGCAGAAAAACTTCCATAGTTTACTGCAGCAGCATATCTACGAGGAATATTGGTAGCTATTAATTGTAAATTATTTTTTTTGGCAAATTCTACTAATGGTCTGTAGTCTGTTTTATAGTTTTGCCACAATTTTGCCTCATCTAAAAAATTTTTTTCAGCAATTAAATTGCTGAGATATTCGTTTAATATCAGCTGATTATCTGTTTCAAACATTTCGGCGCCTAATACTAAATTATTGGGATTTTGACTATATAAATCTTTTACTAGCTCATATTCTAGCCAATGAGCAATAGGATTATCGTGTAATTCTCCAAAAAAGATAATATCACACGAATCTGCTGCTTTTAATAAATCTTGCCACTCTACTTTATTACCATCTTTATAAATCAGATAGCTTTGTTTCTGAGATAGAATAGGGTTGATAATGATGATACAGAAGACAAAAAATGCAATTAATTTTTTCATAATGATTAATAATTATAATACAAAAATACAATTAATTTTAAAAATTTTTAATAAAATCAAAAAGCTAATTACATTTCTGTAATTAGCTTTTTTTAAAAAAAAATTAATTTTTATGAAATAATTAGTTGACTTTAATAGACACGTATGATTTATTACCACGTGTTCTACTAAACTCTACGATGCCATCTTTGAGGGCATAGAGAGTGTGATCGCGACCAATTCCAACGTTTTCACCAGGATAATGTTGAGTACCACGTTGGCGAACGATAATATTACCAGCTTTCACAAATTGGCCACCAAATTTTTTAATTCCTAGACGTTTACTATGGGATTCTCGTCCATTACGGGAACTACCCACACCTTTTTTATGTGCCATATCTAATTACAATTTTTAAGCTTGAATATTTATAATTTCTACTTTTGTAAGGTAAGGGCGAAAACCACGTTTCACTCTATATCCTTTACGATTTTTCTTTTTGAAAACAGTTACCTTAGGTCCTTTGAGATGTTCTAAAACTTTAAAAGTTATTTTAGCTCCATCTACATTGGGTTTGCCTACTTTAACGTTATTATCATCAGCTATTAATAAAACTTTATCAGTTTCTACTGTGCTATCAGGTTCAGCATCTAATCTACTGATATAGAGTTTAGAGCCTTCTGTAACCTTAAACTGTTTTCCTCCCAATTCAACTATTGCAAACATTATCTTTAAATTTTGGATTGCAAAGATATAAATAATTTTTTAATTAAAAAAATTTTTATTTATTTTTTATAAATTCAGGATTTTTTTCATAAAATTGTTCCATTATAATACCATCAGACAATCCTACTTGATAGCAAGCAATTTTATTTATCTCTAAAATTTGGAGAATTTTAATATAAATTATTAAAGCTGGTACGATAACATCTGCACGATCTGGATTTAGTGAATAATTTATTATCCTCTCCTCTATGCTAATACCTTGGAGCTGATCATAAATATCTATTAGCAATGATAAATCTAAAAAAGGATTATCATAGGATCCAAATCTTTTTTTAATAAAATTAATATTACCACCTGACCCGATAACAAACAAATCATCTTTTTTAGTATTTTTGAGAGTAAAATCTATCATTCTGTCCCATTCTGTGGAATCTATATTGTTTTTTAGCATTCTGACAGTACCTATTTTAAATGATTCATTTATCATTTCTCCATTTGGATAAAAAATAGAAATTTGAGTACTACCCCCACCAACGTCAATAAGTAATTTAGTATGATGCGTTTCACCATAATTTTTTAATAAATTAGCTATAATATTAGCTTCTTGTAAACCAGTAATATCTTTTATTAAAATTTTTGTTTTTTTATAAACATTTTGAATGACTTTATCTTTGTTATTAGCTTCACGCATAGCACTAGTAGCATAAGCTCTCACACTATCTATTTCATAAAAATCTATAACATCTTTGAAAACCTTAACGGTTTTTATCAATTTTACTTGTTTCTCACGAGTAATAATATTTTTTTCATAAACAGTTTCTCCTAGCCTAAGTGGTAAACGTAATAGTAAAATTTTTTGCAAAAAGAATTTATTATTTACTATATAAATACTACTAATATTTAATCTAGCTGCATTAGATCCTATATCTATGGCTGCGTATGTTTGCATGATTTTTATAATTTTGAAAAATATTGTTTTAAATATTCATAAATAGCCATTTGAGAATTTATTGGTGGCATATTATTACTAACTATTTGATTATTAAGATGGTTATTTACATATCTAGCTTTTTGATTATCTGCTAGTTGTAATTGCAATACATCATATAATAATTTTTTAATATTTTTATCTAAGACAGGATAGGTAACCTCTATACGATGATCCATATTGCGAGGCATCCAATCTGCACTAGATAAATAAAGCTCATCTTTATTTTTATTAAAATCAAAATATAATATACGTGCATGCTCTAGAAATCTGCCAACTATACTACGAATTGCTATTGTGGGATAAATAGGTTTCATACAGCAGGTTGTCCTAACGATAAAATTAAATTTCACCCCTATTTTAGCTGCTTTATACACATGCTCTATGATCTCCTCATCCACTATATGATTTAGCTTAATAATAGCAGAAGCAGGATAACCATTGTTATAGCTATCTATCAAATTATCTAACTGTGTATGAATAAAATCTCGCATATTAAAAGGCGATACTATGACTTTGCTAAAGTCAGGTTTTTTGAAATTTGATTCTAATAGCTCAAAAACATTATTAACATCTCTAGCTATCATATCATCTTTAGTTAAAATAATGAAATCAGTGTATACTTTAGAGGTATAAAAATTAAAGTTTCCAGTATTTAAACCAGTGTAATAAACCAGTTTTTCATTTTCTAATCTTTTGATTAATAATAATTTACAATGAACTTTAATACCTGGATCGCTATGGATGACTTTGATACCTTCTTTTTGTAGGAGATTAGACCAATAAATATTATTTTCTTCATCAAATCTAGCTTGCAGTTCTAAGAAAACTGTAACTTTTTTACCATTACGAGCAGCATTCATCAGAGCATTCATCACACTAGAGTTTCTGCCTGTTCTATAAATTGTTATCTTTATACTTTTCACTTTGGGGTCTATAGAAGCTTCGCGCAGAATATCTAACAAATTATAAAAAGATTGATATGGCAGGCAAATTAATTGATCTTTCTTTTTAAAGGTCTCAATCAAACTTTTTGAATTTATGAAAACCTTATGAGCAATGGGTTCCAATGGTTTAAACACTAATTCATCTAGTCCTAAGTCAGGGAAATCCATTAAATCTCTAATGTTGTGATATCTTTGTCCTTTTACAATAGTAGCTTTGGGATCAATATTAAATTTTTTTAATACTAATGATAATAATTTATTAGGGATATCTCCATCTACGACCATACGTACAGGTATGCCACGTTCTCGCTCATCTATTTTCTCTGAGATCAGCTCCATAAGAGATTTAGAAATATCATTATCTATATTTAATTCTGCATCTCTAGTGATTTTGAGTGAATATGCTGTGAAATTATCATAATGAAAAAATTTAAAAATTCTAGGTAAAAAATATCTAACAATATCATCTACAAACATTATAAATTTTTTATCACCTATCTCTGGTAAAACCACTATTCTTTCTATACTATCAGGTATCTCTATTAAGGCGAAATCTTCCTTTTTTTTATTATTAGCAGTTTCTGCTACATATCTCATATGAATAGCTAAATACACAGAGCTATCTTTGAAAACCCCATAAGTATTCAACGAATAAATCATTATAGGATAAATATTAGGACGTAAGATTTCATTATAATATTTCATGATATAGTCTTTGTGTATCTGCTCTGTCAAATCTGTTTCTTTTAATAAGAAAATATTATGATTACTAAGTTCACTAATGATATTTCTAAAGATGCCATCCTGTCTTTCTTGTAATACTTTTACGCGGAAATTAATTTTTTCGATGATTTCCTGTGGTTTGAAATATCTAGAATATTCATTTTTCTTACCTTTCACTTTTAATAATCTAGCCAGCGTAGCATATCTGACACGATAAAATTCATCTAAATTATTAGAATAAATTCCTAAAAAACGAATACGCTCTATAAGTGGATTATATATACTTTCGGCTTCTTGGAGTACTCTTTCGTTAAAGTCTAACCAACTCAGCTCTCTATTGATAAAATTATTTTTGTTATACATTTTTATAATTCAATTAGTTTCAAAAT
This sequence comes from Bacteroidales bacterium Bact_20, assembly GCA_001603615.1. Lineage (GTDB taxonomy): Bacteria > Bacteroidota > Bacteroidia > Bacteroidales > DTU049 > DTU049. The sequence continues at coordinate 10,901 of LUZL01000155.1, forward strand.
TAATATTTTTTTATTTTTGTAAAATAAAATATTTTTTTATTTTTGTAAAATAATAAAATAAAATATTAGTAGTTTAAATTATGGGTACGAAAGATGATGTTATAACTAAAATATTTCAATTATGTAAAAAAAATAATAATTTTGTTTTTGATAATCAATTAGTTAAAAAAGTTGCAAAAGAATATAATTTTGGTAATCCATTTGATGTTACGAAACTTGATAATACAGCTAAACTACCACAAATATTAATAGATGAAGATTATTTTATAGTGCATCTAGGAGAGGGGTTACATAAATTTGTTAAAGGGATTAAAAATGGTTATCATGATTTTGAAAAAATAGATGAAAATAATATTTTTGATTGGAAATATAGGAAAAGTCTTTTAAATGAATTCGATACAAGTGAATCAAATATTTTATCAGTTGCAAGTAATCAAAGAATAATTCATGATTTTTTATATGAAGATATAGTAGCAAGCCCTAAAGTATATAATTCTCGGAGAACAAAAATGAGTATATCTTATTATATTGGGAAAGAATTTATAGTTACTACTAATCTTCAGATGGAAATCGATTTGACAATGGAACTAAATAATATCATAACTGTTTTTGAGGGTAAAAATGGTTTTCCTAAAGATTTTGCTATTTATCAATTATATCATCCATTTAAATATTATTTTAACTTAAAAAATGATAACAAATTAGATGTAAAACAAATTACATGTTGTTATGTCTTAAGAGAAAGAAAAGAAAACGAATCTAAACTTAGACTTTACAATTACACTTTTGAAGTAGAAAATAAAATGAATTCGATTAAATTATTAAAAAATGCACAATATAATCTTATAAAAAGATAAATTTTTACATATTAGTTATGACAGAAAATATGAATAATTATATAAATAAAGTTTTTTTAAAAGACATAATGTCTTTATTAAAAGAATTACCCGATAAATCAGTTGATATGGTTTATGGAGATCCTGATTATAATGTTGGTATTAAGTATGGAGACAAAACATACACTAAATCGTTTGATGAATATATTGAATGGTATATTGAATTAGCAAAAGAATCATTGAGAGTTCTTAAAGATACAGGTAATATGTTTTTGATAAATTATCCTAAACAAAATGCGTATTTAAGAGTTAAATATCTAGATCAAGCTTGTTACGAAGTTCTTGATTATTCTTGGATTTATAATACTAATGTTGGACATAGTTCTAAAAAATTGACTACAGCTCATAGGAGTATTTTACATTGCAGAAAAACTGCCAATAATAACTTTTATAAAGAAAATATAGCTGTACCTTATGAAAATCCCAAAGATAAAAGAATCTTAAAGAATATAGCTAATGGCTCTAATGGCAGAATGCCTTATGATTGGTTTTACTTCGATTTGGTTAAAAATGTAAGCCATGAAAAAACATTTCACGCTTGTCAAATACCTCAAAAATTATCTGAAATGTTAATTAATTCTTGTACAATGCCTAATGATATCGTTTTAATTCTTTTCGGTGGTAGTGGATCAGAAATTGAAGTTTGTAAAAGAATTAAAAGGAATTATATATCTGCAGAAATAGATGAAAAATATTATAAAATGATAATTGATAGAATTGAAAATGGTGCAATAGATGAAAAATATAAATTATTAAAAAAACAAGATATAAATAATTCAAAAATAAATGTAAAACAGCTATCTATATTTGATAAGTAAAAATTAAATTATTTTATACTATATCAAATATTTTTGTTTTATTAAAGATTATTATCATCATATACATTATTATTGATGCACAGAGATATTTTATTATCTTAATTTTTTTTATTAATTTTACAAAAAAAATTATGTTAGATAAAGGTCAAAAAGCACCAGATTTTAGCTTTATTCATATTAATGGAAAAGAGATGAAATTGTCTGATCTCAAAGGCAAAAAAGTAATTTTGTATTTTTACCCAAAAGATAATACTAGTGGCTGCACTAAAGAAGCATGTAATTTCAGAGATAATTATGAATATCTCACTAAATTAGGTTTTGAGGTTATCGGGGTGAGTCCAGATAATGAAAAATCTCACAATAATTTTAGAGAGAAATATAATCTAAACTTTACTCTAGTACCAGATCCAGATAAAAAAATTATCAATCTCTATGGAGTATGGGGCAAAAAAGTAAGATGTGGCAAAGAAAGCGAAGGATTATTACGCACTACCTTTGTAATAGATGAGAATGGCATCATCCAAGAAGTAATAAAAAATGTAGATACAGCTAATAGTACTCAACAATTATTAGATATTTTAAAAATTAAATAAATTATATGGCAGCAGAAGAAAACGATAAATTAAAAGCTCTTAAGCTAACAATAGATAAATTGGACAAAACCTATGGTAAAGGATCTGTGATGAAACTAGGTGATAATCCAGTAGAGCCAATTGGATCAATACCTTCGGGAAGTATAGGATTAGATATAGCTTTAGGAGTAGGTGGTTATCCTAGAGGAAGAATAGTTGAGATATTCGGACCAGAGAGCTCGGGTAAGACGACTCTAGCTATACATGCTATAGCAGAAGCACAAAAAGCAGGTGGCATAGCAGCTTTTATAGATGCAGAGCATGCTTTTGATATCACTTATGCTCAGAAATTAGGTGTAGATATTGAAAATTTATTAGTTTCTCAGCCTGATCATGGTGAACAAGCTTTAGAAATTGCAGATGCTCTCATACGTAGTGGAGCTGTAGATGTTATAGTTATAGATTCTGTAGCTGCTCTCACACCACGTAGCGAAATAGAAGGTGAAATGGGAGACTCACAAATGGGACTACAAGCTAGATTGATGTCTCAAGCATTAAGAAAATTAACTGCTAATATTAGCAAAACTAATTGTCTATGTATTTTCATTAACCAACTTCGCGAAAAGATAGGTGTAATGTTTGGGAATCCAGAAACTACTACAGGTGGTAATGCTTTAAAGTTTTATTCCACAGTTAGAATTGATATTCGCCGAATAAATCAAATAAAAGAAGGAGAAAAATATTTAGGCAATAGAGTGAGAGCAAAAGTAGTAAAAAATAAAGTAGCTCCACCATTTAAACAAGCTGAGTTTGATATTATTTTTGGAGAAGGTATTAGTAAAATCGGTGAAATTATAGATATAGGTGCAGATCTAGATATTATCCAAAAAAGTGGATCATGGTACTCATATGATAATAATAAACTAGGACAAGGGAGAGAACAAGTAAAAAAAATGCTTTTAGATAATCCAGATTTAGCTCATCAAATAGAAAGTAAAATTAGAGAAAAATTAGCTCAAAATTCTTAATTTTTATTTTGAATGAAATATATGTTTATGTTATAAAATATGAAATTATAACTTAAATGTTTTTTTAAATTAATATTTATTTTTTTATCAAATAATTATGAAAGAAAAATTGCTTTTACTAATAATTAGTGCATTAATAATATTATCATGCTATAGAGAGCCATCTAAGCAACAAACCCAAGAATTATCAAGCTGGGAGAAACAAATACAACATATAGATTCATTATTAGCAAAGAATCCCAAAAATGATTCATTATGGGCAGAACGAGCTATTGTATTTTTGTCTGCTAATCAAATAGATAGCGCATTTTCTTCAGTTAGCAAAGCTTTATTAATAAATTCTAATGTATCTAGATATCATGTAATATTAAGTGATTTATATTTAGCTAGAAATTCTGTAAACAATTGTAGAGATGAACTATTGAGAGCAATAGAATTAGATGATGAAAATATCGAGGCATTATCTAAGCTAGGTGAACTTTATTTCCTGATTGGAGATTATGAAAAAAGTTTTGTTTATCTGAACAAAATTACTGACATAGATCCTAATAATGCTAGAGCATATTTTATGAAAGGATACGGTTTGCTAGAACAAGGCGATACAAGTAGAGCTATAACAGCAATGCAAAGAGCTACTCAGGCTGATCCTAACTATTATGAAGCTTTTCTAAAATTAGGCCAACTGCTTAGTAACAAAGATATACAATTATCAGATGAATATTTCAAAGCTGCATTGAGAATACACCCTAATTCTGAAGAAGCACTTTATATATATGGATATCACCTACAAAATACAAATCGTATAGACCAAGCTATTGAGCAGTATCAAAAATTACTAACCATAAATCCTATTAATAAATTTGCATATTACAACCTTGGATATATATATTTAGTTTATAAAAATGATTTTAATAAATCAATTTATAACTTTACAAAAACTATAGAAATAGATTCTACATACGCAGAAGCATATTATAATCGTGGTTTAGCATATGAATTATTAGGAAACAAAGAAAATGCTTTATTAGATTATAAAAATAGTTTAAAATATAAAACAAATTTTGATAAAGCTATTCAAAGAATAAACAAGCTACAATCATAATAAAAGATATAAACTTATATAACTAATAATTGATACAAAACAAAAAGTCAGTACTGAAAAAAACCTATAAAAACAATTATTTGCGAAATAATATTAAAAAATGTTTATGATTTTAAATTGATGTATTATGAGTGATTACAGTAAAATATCAATTAATTAAGAAATAAGGCAGTAGTGGGGAAGATATTAATGGAATAAGATAAAAAATAATAATAGAAAATATAAGGATATGAATTATAAATACACGTTTTTTTAAAAAAACGTGTATTTATAATATTTAAATGTTTCTTTATTCCCTTTAATTTTTAACATTCCCCTCCTCTTTCTCAAAATACCTACTCATTACTATTTTGCCGATTTATATATTACTGACAACACATTTTTAATTTGAAAATTTTAAATTAAATTTGTAAAAAATTTAAATATGGGAAGAGCAATGATAATAGGTGCTGGCGGGGTAGCTACTGTAGCTGCTTGCAAAATGGCAGAGGCACCAGAAGTTTTCGAAGAAGTAATGATAGCTAGTCGTACAAAAGAAAAATGTGATAATATTATTAAAAAGATAAATAAACCTAATTTTCATAGTGCACAAGTAGATGCTATGAAAATAGATGAATTGTCAGCTCTAATAAATGATTTTAAACCAGACATCGTTTTGAATTTAGCATTACCATATCAAGATTTGGCTATAATGGATGCTTGTCTAAAAGCTGGTGTCAGCTATTTAGATACAGCAAATTACGAATCTCCTGACAATCCACATTTTGAATACAAATATCAATGGGCTTATCAGGACAAATTTAAATCTGCTGGATTAACAGCTATTTTAGGTTGTGGTTTTGATCCTGGTGTATCTCAAATATTTACTACATATGCTGCTAAACATTATTTTGACGAAATTCATTATTTAGATATTGTAGATTGCAATGCTGGTGATCATGGTAAATATTTTGCTACCAATTTTAATCCAGAAATAAACATTAGAGAGATTACTGCAAAAGGTAAATATTATGAAAATGGCAAGTGGATAGAGACTGAACCACTAACGATACATAGACCAATAGAGTATCCAGAAATTGGTGAAAAAGAAAGCTATCTCCTACATCATGAAGAGCTAGAATCACTTGTAAAAAACTTCCCAAGTATCAAAAGAGCTAGATTTTGGATGACATTTTCTCAACGTTATCTGACTGCTCTAGAAGTATTACAAGAAATAGGTATGACCTCTATCGAGCCTATCAATTACGAAGGAAAAGAAATTGTGCCATTACAATTTTTAAAAGCTCTTTTACCAGATCCCAGTAGTTTAGGACAAAATTATAAAGGGAAAGCGTGTATAGGAGTTCAATTAAAAGGATTATACCAAAACAAGCAACGCACATATTTCATCTGGAGCATCTTTGACCATGAGAAAGCATATAAAGAGACGGGGACTCAAGCTGTTGCTTATTCCACAGGTATTCCAGCAATGGTAGGTGCTATGATGTATATGAAAGGATTATGGAAAAAACCAGGTGTATTTAATGTAGAAGAATTCGACCCAGACCCATTTTTAGAAACTATGCCCAAATTTGGTATCGACTGGCATGAGGCAGTAGATATAGTATTACCTATTGATAAATAAAATAATAAAATCATTAATTACAATAAAATTTATAAAAAATAATCTTGATGAATAGGCAATATTATACTGAAATACCATCTCCATGTTTTGTACAAGAGGAAAACAAACTTATCAAAAATTTAGAAATTTTAAAATATGTTAGAGAAAATGCTAATGTACAAATACTAGTAGCTCTGAAGGGTTATGCTTTTTGGCATTCTTTCCCTCTCATCAAGCAATATCTAGATGGTGCTTCAGCAAGTTCACTTTTTGAAGCTAAACTAATTTACGAAGAAATGGGAGTGAAAGCTCACACATATTGCCCAGCATATTTAAAAGAGGATTTTACAGAAATTTCTGATATATCTAAACATTTGACATTCAATTCATTAACACAATGGGAGCAATTTAAAAATAGTATTAAAACCTCAGTATCATGTGGTTTAAGAATCAACCCAGAATATAGTGAAATAGAAGTACCGATTTATAATCCTGCAGTTGAAGGTAGCAGACTAGGAATGGTTAAGTCTGTAATTCCTGATAAATTACCTGTAGGCATAGAAGGATTGCTCTTCCATGTGATGTGTGAGCAAGATTCATATGTATTAGAGAGAGTGCTACAAAAAGTAAAAGAAAGGTTCCACGAACAATTGTTGCAGGTAAAATGGCTAAATATGGGCGGTGGTCACTGGATAACTGATAAAAACTACGATGTAAATCATCTTATCAATGTTTTAAATCATTTTCATCAAGATTATCCACATTTACAATTGATAATGGAACCTGGCGAAGCTATAGGACTAGGAACAGGATTTTTACTATCTACAGTGCAAGATATAGTAGATAATAATGGAATAAAAACAGCTATTTTGGATGTTTCTTTTTCAGCACATATGCCAGATACATTAGAGATGCCATACAAACCTAGTGTGAGAGATGCTAGCACTGAGCCGACAAATAGTCCATATAAATATAGATTAGGAGGTATTTCTTGTTTGGCTGGAGACTACATGAGTGAATATGGTTTCGATTCTCCTTTACAAATTGGAGATCAGTTAATTTTTGAAGATATGATCCATTATACTATGGTGAAAACAACTTTATTTAATGGTGTAAAACATCCATCCATTGGAGTTATAAATAAAAAAGGTACATTTGAATTATTAAGGAAGATACCATATGAATTTTATAAATATAGATTATCATAAAAATTAAAGAAATAATAAACATTTTTTTATATTTCTTCCTTTTTAGCTATATTAATACAAAAAAATATTGATTTATATTCTATAAAACTATTTATTGCAAATGATATTAATTTTTATTAATTTTGTAGAAACCTAAAAACTTAAATATTATGAGTATTAAAGAAAGATTAAAACCTGGTATAGTTTGGGGAGATGATCTCAAAGCTTTGTACGCAGATGCTAAAGAGCGTGGTTATGCCATTCCTGCAGTCAATGTAGTAGGTACTAATTCTATAAATGCAGTTCTAGAAGCTGCTAGAGATGCTCATTCACCAGTAATAATTCAATTTTCTAGTGGTGGAGCACAGTTTATCGCTGGCAAAGCACTGCCTAATGACAATTATGAAGCTGCTATCATAGGTGCCATCTCTGGTGCTATGCACATTCATAATGTAGCTGAATATTATGGTGTGCCAGTAGTAATACATTCAGATCATGCTCAAAAAAAATTATTACCATGGGTAGATGGTATGCTAAAAGCTGGTGAGAAGTTTTTCGCAGAACACGGGAAACCGCTATTTTCATCACATATGCTTGACCTTAGTGAAGAAACTATTGAGGAAAATATTAATATATCTAAAACTTTTCTAGAAAGAATGCATAAAATTGGTATGTTTCTAGAAATAGAGCTTGGTGTAACCGGTGGCGAAGAGGACGGTGTTTATCATTCCTCTATTGATAATCCAAAGCTCTATACTCAACCCGAGCATGTGGCTTATGCATATGAAGAACTTAATAAAATCAGTTCTAATTTCACTATCGCAGCTGCTTTTGGTAATGTACACGGAGTTTATAAACCAGGTTCTGTAGTGCTCAAACCTATCATTCTCAAAAATACTCAAGATTATATTCATAATAAATTCTCAACTACAGATAGTAAACCAGTGAGTTTCGTTTTTCATGGTGGTAGTGGTTCTGCATTAGAAGAGATACGTGAAGCTGTTAGCTATGGTGTAGTGAAAATGAATATAGATACTGATACTCAATGGGCTTTTTGGGATGGTGTACATAAATATTATTTGAAATATAAAGATTATTTGCAAGGACAAATAGGTAATCCCGAAGGTCCTGATAAACCTAATAAAAAATACTATGATCCTAGAGCTTGGCTGAGAGAAGGTGAAAAAACTATGAAAGAACGCGTTATCAGAGCTTTTGATGATCTTTTATCTCTTCATGTATTAGATTAATAATTCTCGTAAATGAATAAAATAATCATAGAAAAAGCCCCAGCAAAAATAAATCTGGGGCTTTTTATTTTAAAAAAACGTGCTGACGGCTATCATGATATTTGTTCTTTATTTTATCCACTAATTAATTTCTATGATATAATAGAAATATCTCTTTCTAATGCACCTTCATTATTAGTGCCCAATCATCCTGAATTAGAAAATGAATCTAATCTTGTTTATAA
>LUZL01000156.1 GCA_001603615.1 Bacteroidales bacterium Bact_20
ATTGATTAGTTTTAATAGCGTTTTTTAAAGTTTTTACTATCACCTCCTGCCCTACTACTTCATCAAATCGTGTAGGCCTATATTTACGTGCTGAGACTAAATATTGTTGGGTTTTCATAATTGCAAAGATAATAAAAATATTTACAGGAGAAAAATTATCTTATTCAAAGATTTTTTCATAATTAATATGACTGGGAAAATTATACTAGGACATGATATATATTAGACTCCTAACAATTAAGTAATCTTCAGTTTTTTTTTAATTTATATCAATCAACATTGATAAATTTGGCAATACGATATCTTTTACCTGGTAGGGACTGAATAATATTAGCAAATTCTAAATTTAAAAGTGCCATAGACACTATATCTATGCCTATATTTAAACTATTGCATATATGATCTATGCTACTATCACCTTCGTTTAATAGAAATTGATAAATTTGCTCTTCATCTTTATTTAAAGGAAAAGGAATGGCACTTGTAGATTGACTATTAAAGGGCATCAGATCCCAATTTAATGTTTTCAATATATCATTCCCTTCGGTTATCAATTCTGCTTTATAATGTTTTATGAGATTTAAACACCCTTGTGCTAAAGGATCAGTGATATTACCTGGAACTGCAAAGACAGATCTATTATAAGAAAATGCTATGTTAGCTGTTATCAAAGCACCACCTCTATCTCTAGTTTGTACTACCACTACACCATCAGATAGACCAGCTATGATTCTATTTCTCTCTGGAAAATGCTGCTTCAGTGGAGGCTCATTAAAAAAATATTCTGTCATCAAACAACCATGATTATTTATGATTTCTTTTGCAAGTTTTGCATTCTCGGGAGGATAAAGTGTAGCTAGTCCATGACCTAATACAGCTATCGTAGGTAAATTATGATCAAGAGCTGCTTTATGAGCAAAAGTATCTATCCCTATCGCTAGACCACTAATAATAGCTGGAGATACAACACTTATGTCTTGAATTAATTTTTCTACTACATCTTTACCATAATAAGATGCTTTCCTAGTGCCTACAAAAGAAATGGATTTATCTATGTCTGGTAATTCTCCTTTGATAAATAAAGCAATAGGAGCATCTATGCACTCTTTTAATTTATCTGGATAATAAATGCTATCAATAGTTAAAATCTTTACATCATTCTCTTTAGATAATTCTATTTCAGATTTTGCTTTTTGCAGAGCAATGGTTTTATATTTATTAATAGTATTAGCTAATAATGGAGAGAGTGCGAATTGATTTTGTAATTCTATAGATGAAAGTGAAAACAATAATTCTAAATTTGGAAATAAATCAATAAGTTTTTTAGCAGTTATGTTCCCTATTTTAGGAATAAATTTAAGGGCTAATATGTATACATTTTCATCCATTTCACTAAAAAATATTAAATAATCATATTAAAGAATTGCAAAATTAAGAGAAAAAAATATTTTACAAATTTAATTATGCTATCATCATTACAAATGTTTACAGCATTGCGTCCTTGTTTGTAACGAAGATGAATGGTTTTTTTTAAAGAATTACTATTTTTAGTTAACAATTATTTTTTTTATCCAATAATTTCCGTCTATGTCGGTAAGTTTAATCATATAAATATTTGAAGGTAGGGTTGATAAGTCTATATATTGGTTCTTATTATCTTTTTCAATGTTAGTTTCTAATACTAACTGACCTGTCAAATTGAATATTTTTATGTTTAATTGTCTATTTATTTTATCGTCCCAATTTATATTTAATATATTTTTAACTGGGTTAGGGTATATTATTAAATTATTATTAGGGTAATCTAAATAGTCAATCGATGTAATATAATCACAAGC
>LUZL01000157.1 GCA_001603615.1 Bacteroidales bacterium Bact_20
TTCTTTGAATGATTTGCTTGAGATTGATGTCAAATTAGAAGAAAATGCAAGTCTTGAATATATAACACTAAGAAAGAGCAGTGCTCCTTGCGATATTTTTATTAATGCCAGTTTAAGTGATAACGCTACCCTTTCAACAAAAAGTATTACCTTACTTCAAAATAAGGCAAATGTGAAGATTGTTAGTGATATTTTAGGAAGTGGCGCTAGTATGAATTCACTTGATGTAATACTAAATACATCAGGTGATGTCCAAAAGTTTGATTACTTAACAAATCATTTAGGTAATGATTCCGCTTCAACAATGCGTAACTTCATTATTAACAAAAATGCTTCAATTACTCATATGAATACCAATGGATTTATCAAAAAAGGTGTTAAGGGTGTTGTAATTAGTCAAAAGAATAAAGGATTACTATTAGATAACGATAGTGAAATAAGTGCTAATCCGCTTCTTACAATCGATGAATTTGATTGCAATGCTTCTCATGGAGCATCAATTGGAGCAATAAGTGAAGATGAATTATATTACTTAATGAGTAGAGGACTATCAAGAAGTGATAGTGAGAAATTGATTGTTTCAGGATTTGTTGACCCATTTTTAAAGGCAATTGATGACGAGGCAATAAGAGATTATATATTTAATGATATCAGTAGAATTCTATAAATAGTAAGAGGATATAATGATGGATTTTGATAACATTAGAAGTCAATTTGATATTTATAAAAATAATCCTGATTTAGTGTATTTAGATAGTGGAGCAACATCACTAAAACCCAATTGTGTTTTAGAGAAAATGCAAGAATATTACACTAAATATGGAGTTAATATTCATCGTGGTGTATATGACTTAAGTTATATTGCATCAAGTGAATATGATAAAGCCCGTGAGAGTGTTTCAAAATTCATTGGAAGCGACTTTAGCGAAATCATATTTAAAAGAAACGCTAGTGAAGCACTAAATTATGTAGCTCTTACTTGGGGTGAGGCTAATCTAAAAGAAGGCGATGTTGTTCTATCAACTGAACTTGAACACCATTCTTCAGTTCTTCCTTGGATGAAACTGTGTGAGAGAAAGAAGGCAACTTTAAATTATATTAAGTTAAATGAAGAAGGTAGAATTACTTTAAGTGAAGTTGAAAAAGCTTTAAATGACAAAGTCAAAGTTTTAGCAATCACTCTTGTTAGTAATGTTATGGGCTATGTTACTCCAATCGATGAAGTAATTAAGCTTGCTCATAAGTACAATGTTTTAGTTATAGTGGATGCTTCTCAAGCAGTTGCCCATTTTAAAATCGATGTTAAGAAGATGGATTGTGACTTTTTAGCTTTTAGTGGTCACAAGATGATGGGACCAACTGGTGTTGGAGTATTATATGGTAAAAAGAGTATTTTAAAGAACCTAGCTCCTCTAGAATATGGAGGAGATATGAACGATGAAGTATCACTTCATAGTGTTACTGTGAAAGAAATACCATATCGTTTTGAAGCAGGTACACCCGCAATCGCTGAAGTATTAGGGTTAGGTCGCGCAATTGAGTTTATAAATGAAGTGGGACTTGATAAAATTGAAGCTCATTCAAAAGAACTTCATAAATATGCTCTAAAGCTATTAAGCGATGTTAAGGGTATTACAATCTATAACAAAACTAGTGAAACACCAATTATTGCTTTTAATATTGATGGTGTTCACCCACATGATGCTTCAACTTTGTTTGATCAAAATAACATATGTTTAAGAGCTGGTCATCACTGTGCCCAACTATTAACAAAATGGCTTAAAGTTAATGGTACTTTAAGAGCATCATTTTATATCTATAATACCAAAGAAGATGTTGAAAGATTTGTTTTTGCAATAAAAGAAAATGTGAAGTTTTTCTCACAATTTAA
>LUZL01000158.1 GCA_001603615.1 Bacteroidales bacterium Bact_20
AGGTGATACTATTATTAATGATACTATGTATAAAAAAGTTTTAAAAGCAGAAGATGAATTTCATAATAATTGGGAACTTAATGGATTTATCAGAGAAGATTCAACCCAAAAAGTATATTACAAATATTATTTAGAATCAAATGAAAAACTAATTTATGATTTTCAACCTAATATTAATGATACATTTTATTTTACTCAAAATGATTATTTAATTGTTTGTGGGTTTGATTCAATTAAAATTAATGATCAATATAGAAAAGTGATTAATTTATGTTCACCACAATCTTATATTATAGAAAAATGGATAGAAGGAATTGGTAGCACCGAAGGAGTAGTTTATAGTGGTTATTCATTAATAACAGGTAGTGATTTTATGTTATTATGTTTTTATGAAAACGATACTCTTTCCTATATTGATTCATCTTATAATGAATGTTATTATAATACTTATGGTGTAATTGAAAATATTTCTGTTAATTCTCCTTTTATTATCTATCCTAATCCTGCTACTCAAACCATAAATATTTCCTTTAATAACCAACAAAATATGCCTTTTACTTTTTATTATGGGGAAATTATTTGTAAAAAGCAAATAATTAATTCAACATCTTTTGATTTATCTAATATATCAAATGGGATATATTTTTATATTATTAAAGATAATAAAAATTTTATTATACATAGAAATAAATTAATAATAACTAAATAATTTTTAATATGAAAAAAGAAATTACATTTTATTTTATTCTAATATTAATTTTTTCATTTAGAATAAATGCTAAAGAGTATCAAATAAATAAATTAATAAATAAAGACACAATATTATATCATTTTAATGAAAAAGAGTCAATATATGGGATTTGGATAAGCGGTTATGTAGAACTTATAAGTGATTCCAGTTTAATTAGAATTATTTTACAAACAGATATAGGTGAAGAATATTTGATTTTCGAATCTCATCATATGATTAATTTAACAGATACTTTTAATTTTTATTCTCAAGGTGAGGAAACAAAATATTTAAGTAGAACAACACCATTATATTTAAAAGTTGAAATTGTAGATGCTAATTTAACAATATTTAATTTTAATACAAAAGACGAGCCTAATATAAATTTAGATTATCTAAAAATAAAACATAAAAATTCAATAGATTCAATAAAAATAAATAATATTAAAAATAATATACACAAAAGTAGAATGTTGTGGTTTGCAGGAAAAACAATTTATTCTCAGTTACCTTACTCAACAAAAAAACTAATTTTTGGCGAAAAGTATAATATACAAGGATTTGAATATTACAATGGTGGAATATTTACATTTTTTTCAGAATTGGAGACAATTGCAAAAGAAAAACAAAATAGTACGATAGTAGAATCATTTGATTGGCGAACAAGACATAATGCAAATAATCCAAGTTCTCCCTATTGGGATGGAGATCCTGATTGGTGGCAGGAAATACATGAAACTGGAAATGGCTGGCTAACATCTGTAAAAGATCAGCAAATTTGGTGTCCTTGCCCAGCTACTTGCTATATTTATGGACCTATTGCTGCTCTTGAGGGGTTATTTAATATTTATTATAATCAACATATCGATTTAAATTTATCTGAACAACATATTTTATCTTGTGATAATTTTGCTAATGGTTGTAATGGAGGTTCTATAGATTACACATTAAACTTTATCAGGGATATAGGCGTATGTGATGATAATTGTTTTCCCTGGGCTCAAGCAGAACTTGATTGTGATGATTTATCTCATTGTACTGACCCATTACATATAGTAACAATTTCTAATTATGTTACTCCTGCTTATTCACCTAATTTTGATTTAATAAAAGAATCAATCATTAATTATGGTCCATTACAAGCTTCAATGATAACTCCAAATGCTCATTCTATGGCTTTAATTGGATTTGGAAAAATTCATGCCGGAGATATTATTCAATCGGGCACAGGATGGGGTCCGGATATAATAGTAGATGCTAATAGTCCATTAGTTGGTAAAACTTATTGGATTTTTAAAAATAGTGTAGGTCCAACCTTTGGACAAAATGGATATGTATATTTAGTTACAGCAGAAACATTACCGGGACAAAATCATTTACAACAAATAAGAGCATTATTAAATCCAACTGACAATATTACTACATATGAAGTATTATGGGGTGATGAAGATGGTGATGGTTATTATTGGTGGGGTATTGGTCCAAAACCTACAGACTGTCCAGGTGACCCAAATCAAGAAGATTGCGATGACTCTGACCCTATATTAGGTCCTTATGATGAAAATTATTATTGTACCTGTAATTGTGATAATTTTATATATTCTTCTACACCTATTGAGATTACTTCTGATGAGAATTGGAATGATTATAAATATATTAATAGTGATTTAATAGTAAAATCAGGAAATACATTAACAATAAGAGAAAAAATTAGCTTTATAAAACAAGCCAAAATAATTATTGAGCCAGGTGCAAAATTAATATTAGATGGAGGCACCTTAACTAATGGCTGTGGT
>LUZL01000159.1 GCA_001603615.1 Bacteroidales bacterium Bact_20
ATGTGTTTGCAAGTATTTTGTGATGGAAATGCTGATTTATACCATATATTAGAATATCCTGCGCGAAAGCTAGGATCTGCATTTCAAAAAGTAAATTTTTTAAGAGACTTGAATTATGATACACAAAATCTTGGTAGAATTTATTTCCCCGAAATAAATAATGATAAATTTGATGATAATACAAAAAAATTAATTGAAAAATCTATAGAAAAAGACTTTGAAGAAGCTCATAAAGGTATTAAGGATTTACCTGGACGCTCTAAACTAGCTGTGTCTATAGCCTATTCATATTATTTTAACCTTTTCAAAAAAATAAAAAGATTATCTAGCGAAGTCATTTTATCTAAGAGAATAAGAATATCAAATTTTAGGAAACTACTAATAATTATACAACAATACTTAAAATATTTGATGCAATAAATATAATATATGCGAGATTCAGTGATTTTAGTAGATGATAATGATAATCCACTTGGATATATAGACAAATTAGAAGCTCATCAAAAAGGTTTATTACACAGAGCTGTGTCTGTTTTTATTTTTAATTCTAAACATGAATTATTGCTGCAGCGACGAGCTTTGAATAAATATCATTCTCCTGGTTTATGGTCTAATACTGCTTGCACACATCCTTATCCAAATGAAACTATTTCAGATGCAGCTATCAGACGATTAAATGAAGAGATGGGGATAAAAGATGCTCAGTTATTTAAATTATTTGATTTTATCTATAATGAGAAGTTGAATAATGAACTAATAGAGCATGAATACGATCATGTTTTTATGGGCTTATCTGATGCTACTCCTATTTTAAATCTTGATGAGGTATGTGAATATAAATATTCGGATATTTATAATATTTTAGATGATATCAAAGTGAATCCCGATAAATATACGATTTGGTTTAAAATTATTTTCAATAGAGTGTTTGCATTTATAGAAAATAATTTCACAGGCATATATTCAAATCAAAAAATTGAAAAAAAATAAAAAATATGAAAACAAAAAGTTTATTTTTTCTAATAATAGCTATTTTAAGTTTATCATGTTCTAAATCTACCATTCCAGATGGTGTAGTGGCATATCGTCCATTTGAACTAAGCAAATATTTAGGTAAATGGTACGAAATAGCTCGCATAGATTTTAAATACGAAAAAGGTTTGATAAATACTACAGCTGAATACTCATTAAATAAAAATGGAACTGTAAAAGTAGTAAATAGAGGATATGATACACTGAAAAATATATCACGAGAAGCTGTTGGAAAAGCTAAATTGGCTACTGATAATGATGTAGCTATGCTCAAAGTTTCTTTTTTTGGCCCATTTTACTCTGGATATAATGTGATATCTATTGATAGTAATTATACATATGCATTAGTCATAGGGGAGAGTTTAGATTATCTATGGATACTATCTCGCAAACCTTATATACCCGATAATATTAAAGCTTATTATTTGCAAATAGCTAATAACATTGGTTATGATACTAATAAGATTTTATGGATAAATCAAAATTAATATTTTAAGAAATGAGCTTATATCCTAAAAATAAACTTTCTATACATGATATAAAAAAATTTATTTTAATATTTTACATCGTTGGTATCATTGGTTTTATATTACCGTATACGAGAAATATATTTATTATTATCACTCCTTTAGCATTGATATTAAATATTTATTTACT
>LUZL01000160.1 GCA_001603615.1 Bacteroidales bacterium Bact_20
GTTTTATTTATATGCTCTAGGAGTCCATCCTTCAAATTTTGAGATTACTGATTATTATTTATTAGAGTTTGAAAATTCACTTCAATATAAAGTAATAGAACGAGATTGGACTATAATTCATGATAAAATTGTTCATGGTAAAGCTCATGAAATAAGTGAATCTGATACTGAATTTTTAGCTGCTTGTACTAAAGGCGCTAATAGCAGTGTCTTGGTTGAACAATATAATACTAGTATTAAAGCGAAACCAAGAGCATATTCTTTTAAGTCTTTCTTTATGACTTATATTTATAGGAATATGATTCACAATATTGCACCATATTCACCATTAATATCAGAAGATGAATGGATGAAGAATCCTCTTGAAGAGATATATAAGGATAAATTAAATGTATATCATGGATTGACTCAGATGCAATTGTGTAGAAAACTTGGAGTTAATTCAAAGGCAAAACAATTAAACTTTATGCTTGCTCAAAAAATGTTAGGTATATCTGGAAAAAAGAAAGCAACAATTGAAATGGAGATAGCGGGTATTATCTTTAGGACTATTACTGTTGATAAAAACGGAAGACCTACTGAAGCTATGCCTTTCAAAGCATTTGAGTTTGAAGAGTTAATCAATACACCTTGGGAAGAATCTACAATTAGAGAAGACTTTGTTGATTTGAAATTAATGCTATTTGTATTTAAAGAGATAGATGGAACAATTAGTTTTGATAAAGTTATTTTTTGGAATGCACCAAATAAAGTAGTAGATGGTCCAATTAAAAAAATGCATGAAGAATGTGCTGATATGGTTAGGAACGGAATTGCTTTCTATTATGATGCAAAAGGAAAACTAAAAGATAGATTTCCAAAAGAAGAACGTAATTCAAATGGCGTTTGTCACGTTAGACCACATGCAAGAGTTGAAGCAGATCACTATGAGCTACCTATAGCAGATAAGGAAACTGGTATTACATCATATACAAAACAAAGCTTTTGGTTTAATAAAGATTTTGTAGAAAAAATGATAAAAAATAATTAACAAGGAGATATAGTATGGGAAATAAAGTAGCAGATGTTATAACTGCTTTAGTAGCACCAGCTAATAAACTAATAGATGTTGTTAGCAAAGGGATAGGTTGTCTATACGAACCACATAGAATAAAAAGAATCGCAGATGCTGAAGCTTATAAGATTAAAACAATTAGTCAAGCGTTATCGGATAATGGAGATTTACCTATTGAGTATTCTGATGATCGATTAACGATAAGCACATCCGATTATGAAGAATTGCAAAGGCGTGCAATGTATAGATTTGTTCGAATGGAAACGCAACATCAATACAACATAGAAAACATAGCTGACAAGGCATATGATATATTAAAAGATGTTGAAAGAGAAGTGAATGAAGAAGTATCTTCGGATTGGATTGCACGTTTTATTTCTTCTGCTCAAGATGTTTCTGATACCACAATACAAGAATTATGGGCTAAAATTCTAGCGGGCGAAGTTGCAAACCCAAACACATTTTCATTAAAAACCTTAGATATATTAAGGAACATGTCGCAAGCTGATGCTCAGTTGTTTTTAAAAGTATGTTCATTAGTCGTCAATAATTTATTTGTACCAAATGAAATAGATATTCTATCTGAATTTAAATTATCGTATTCTGATATTTTAAGATTGGATGAAGAGGGATTAATAAATTCTTCTGGTATGATTAGTCAAAATGTAGAATTGAATGAAGACAATAAAATTATTTTTCAAAGTAAAAAATACGTTTGTTTAGCAAACGAAAGATGTACAATTTCACTTCAAATTTTTAAATTGAGTGCATATGCGGTTGAATTATATTCAATTATTGGTTCAGAAGAAGAGGATAA
>LUZL01000161.1 GCA_001603615.1 Bacteroidales bacterium Bact_20
AAACTATCAAAGTCACGATTTATGGCGTATTTAAGTGTCAAATTATTTGGGTGATGAGCTTGAATGATTGTCTTACATTCTTTGTGTGAAAGACATTCATCAATTAATTGATATGTATTTTCACTGCTCTTATAGTCATTACTATTTAAGAATTGATCAATATCAATAACGCCAATTAATCTAATTTGACTACTAAAGATTGATAAAACATTCTTAGTACCGATTATGATATCAACTTCTTGGTTTTCAATTTGAAGAAGAGCTTCATAATAGTCAGTTGAAGTTTTAATAGTGTCACTATCCATCTTTAAAATCTTACTATTTGGAAATAGTTCACTTAATGCTTCGCTAATTGTATCAAGGCCACTACCTAAATAGTGATACTCGCTACTTCCGCACTTGCATTTAGTGTTTGTATCAAACTTACGACCACAATAACGACACTTTATCTCATCTTTTTCTTTGTAATAAGTTAGAGGAATCTGGCACTTAGGGCATCTTAACACTTCGCCACATTCTCTACAAACAATATAATTACTGTAACCTTTAGCATTTAGCATTAAAACTACTTGCTTTTTATTAGCCAAAGTATCTTTGATTTGGTTAATTAGCCTATCACTTAAATTAGAATACTTACCATATTCTTTATTCATATCGACCAAATCTAAGTTAACTTCATCCTTAACAACATGTTTAAGTAAAAACATCTTAGCAATAGTATATTGATAATATGTTTCTATTTGAGGTGTTGTGGCGGTTAAGACGTATTTAGCATTAAAGTAGTTAGCTCTTTTTTCTAATGTCTTAATTAGATTATATTTAGGAGTATATTCACTTAAATAATTGAAATCTCCTTCATTAATACAAATTAATAGTCCTAAATCTCTTATAGGTAGAAATGCTCCTACTTTTGTTGTGATGATGATATCATATTCACCACGAATAACTTTAATATATTTATCGTAATACTCACCATTACTTAAATCTGATGTAACTGTTAGAATCCTAAAACCCTCTAAATATCTACGAAAATATTTACTTACCTTAAACGCTTCTATTAAAGTTGGCGCCACAATCTCAACTTTTTTATTTAGATAAACCATTTTTACAGCTTCACTTAAATAGAAATCAAGTTTAAAGTCTTCATCGTTACTATATAGTAAGAATGGTTTTCCACTAAGCTGTGTAAACTTTTCGATTAGTTCTTTTTCTTCAAATGAGAATGAGAAAGCTTTGTTTAGTTTTTTCTCTTCATCATCGTCTTTTTCAGTCACATAATCTTCTTTAACTAATAAATAGCCCTCATTAACTAGTGACTTAATTAAATATGTGCTACATCCAACTGCTTCACGAATAGCTAGTGATGTTGAAAAGTCATTTCTTTTAACATACATCATTACTTCGTAGCGCATACTTGATAGTGATTCAATCAAATGATCATACATTGGATTAACAGAATAAAGTTTTTCTTTTTTGTTTTTGCCATATTGAAATACATCATACGATACTTCAATATTACCTTTTTTTACTTCACGTAAGATCTTAGGGTTTTCTTTAATGGTATCATATGATATTGCAATCTTATTCTTACCATTAAATAGCATCGCTAAATCCATATCTAAGCTATCAGGATTGGCACAATATAAAAACTTACGATACTTTGCTTTTAAAAATGATGGAATCATCGCTTCTAAGGCACTTACAAGAAGGCACCTTGTATCATCTTTAATAAACTTAGCCAGTTCAACTTGTTCTTTTGTTAATTCACTTGAATAATCTAATACTTCAATAATATCTTTAACTTCACCAGAATAAGGATTCTCTTCCATCAAATCGATGACATAACCTAAAATCTTTCTAACACCAAAACTTACCATGACACGACTACCAATACCAATGAAGTCATCAAGCTCAGATGGAACATGGTATGTGTACATAATATCAACGTTCGAACTCTTTACATCAACAATAACACTTGCAAACATCTTTTCCTCCCTTAGTATAATAGTCGTACTATCTATATATTTATCTTATCATAATATAAAAAAAAAGTAAATAAAAAGGGAATCACTAAAAATCCCTCATAAATTAGATAAAAAAAAGAAATTGTTTA
>LUZL01000162.1 GCA_001603615.1 Bacteroidales bacterium Bact_20
CAACTGGTTTATGGTCATTCTTTTCTTCCCCACATCCAACAAAAACAAAAATAGCTAAAAACGCTAGAATTAATAGGTATAAATACTTTTTCATTTAAAACTCCTTAGTTTATTATTTATAATCAAAGAAAAGAGAAAATTACTTTCTCTTCCTCTACTCTACTATACCTAAAATAATATCTTTTTCACTAACAAATTCATCGCTAATAACGAATGATGAAGCAAGCATTTCATATGCTTCTTTTTCATTCTTACCATTAGAATGAATAATAGCTAGCGTATCGCCTTTGTTAACCTTAGTACCAACTTTTACTTTAACGCCAACCCCAACAACAGGATCGATTGGATCTTCTTTCTTGTTACGGCCAGCACCTAGTAACATTGCACTAATACCAACATCTAAAGTCTTAATCTTAGAAACATAGCCACTTGTTGAGGCTTTAACTAAAACATCGTTCTTACATTTACCAAATAGTGAATAATCATCGATTACATTCGGATTACCATGTTGGTAAATAATCATTTGACGAAGTTTTTCTAAAGCAGCACCACTTGTTATCTTTTCATCTACAAGTTTTAAGGCTTCTTCTTTATCTTTACATACTCCAGTCATTAAAAGCATTTGACTAGAGATTTCATAACAAAGTTTTCTAAAGTCGCTATTTCCACGGCCTTTTAATGTTTCAATTGCTTCAATTACTTCAATTGAATTACCAACAGCTTCACCTAATGGTTGATCCATATCAGTAAGCATAGCAACTGTCTTTCTTCCACAACTATTTCCAATTTCAACCATTGCTTTTGCTAAAGTTGTGGCATCGTCGATTGTTTTCATGAAAGCACCATCACCAACTTTAACATCAAGCAAAATTGAATGAGCGCCACTTGCTAGTTTTTTACTCATAATACTTGCACTGATTAAGCCAACTGACTCAACAGTTCCGGTAACATCTCTTAGAGCATATAGTTTCTTATCAGCTGGTGTGATATTTGCTGTTTGACCAACGATAGCAATACCAATTTCTTTAACTTGTTTAAAGAAGTCTTTGCTACTAACACTGATTGAAAAGCCAGGAATTGATTCTAACTTGTCCAAAGTTCCACCAGTGTGACCTAAGCCTCTACCACTCATTTTAGCGATTTTTAACCCACAACTAGCTACAATCGGAGCAACAACAAGTGAAGTCTTATCACCAACGCCACCAGTTGAGTGTTTATCTACACAAATTCCATCAATTTGTGATAGATCAACTTCTTCACCACTATGAAGCATTTCAAGTGTTAAATTCTTTCTTTCCTCGCTATTAAGTCCATTAAAGCAAATAGCCATTAATAGGGCACTTATTTGATAATCAGGAATTTCACCAGAAACATATCCCTCAATTATAAAGTGGATTTCTTCTTGTGTTAGGGGAAGATTATTTCTCTTTTTTAGAATAATATCTACAGCTCTCATATTAATTCTCCAATGGTCTCTACCATTGCTATTATACTACACTTGTGTATTTCTTTCAAACTATATGTGGCAATTGTGTCAAGTTTTTGGTATAATATCAAAAGTGATATTATGATGAGAATTTGTTTAGTAAGACATGGCCAAACAGATTGGAACAAAAAACATCTAATTCAAGGTAGAATAGATACACTACTTAATGAAGATGGAAGAATGCAATCAAGATTAGCCGGTCAAAAGATTAAAAAACTTAATATTAAATGGGATGCCGTATACTCTTCACCTTTAAAGCGTGCCTATGAAACTGCCCAAATTGCGTGCGATGTTGCGGGTATTAATCTTCCAATTATAACTTTGGATGAACTGATGGAGCGTGACTTTGGGGATTTAGAGGGAAAAGTTGTTGGGGAAGAAAACTACGAATTAATGAAAAATGGTAATGTTCGTGGTTTAGAAAAACTACCAGATTTAGAAAAGCGTTCAGTTAATGCTATTTTAAATATTTACAAAGATAATAAAGATAGTAACGTCTTATTATTTACGCATTCTCAAATAATAAAAGGATTACTATCATACTTAGTAGAAGATTTTGATTTTACTTGTATGCTAGATAATTCATCACTAAACTTCTTTGAAGTAGAAAATGATATAATTAAGGTAATCGAAATCAATAAATAACCGGAGCCGATTATGGAAAATAAGTTATTAGATTATATTGATAAACGTAAAGTAACCCTACCAAAATGGGGTTCATCAAAACTATTAAGAACTGTTTTAATTCTAAAGAGTGCTTCTTTAAAGCCTAAATACGTTTATCATTTTGATAAAAAAGAAATGAAGGGACGCCAAGTAGTCTTACTTAGCGATCATGCATCTCGTGACACCTTCTACTACACATTAAATGGATACAAATTTGTAAACCCTAATGTTGTTGTGGGATTCCAAAATATCTTTGTTAAGCATATTTTTAAAGTAATGCTTAAAAGTGGTGTCATTCTAAAGAGTTTGTACGAAGCTGATATCAAAGCTACAAAACAAATGTTTGATGTTGCAAAACAAGGAGGATCACTATGTATCTTCCCTGAAGGCATTCAATCAACATCAGGCTCAACTCATCCAATGAACCCTTCAACAATCAAATTCCTAAAAAAACTAGGAATTACAGTAGTTTTATGTAAATCATATGGATCATATCTATCTCGCCCACGCTACTCAAAAACAACTAGACGTGGTCACATGGAATTCCATTATGAAATACTATTTACTGAGGATGAATTAAAAGAAAAATCAGTTGATGAGTTATACGAAAAGTTTATAACTAACTTTAAATATAATGATTTTACTTGGAATGAAAAACATCAATATAAATATATAGGCAAAGAATCTAATGCTTGTGGCATTGATAAGATTTTGTATTATTGCCCTAAGTGTGGAAAAGAGTTCACTTTAAGTGTTAATGGTAGCGACATTATCTGTAGTAATTGTTGTAACACAATAACAGTTGATGAATGTTACAATCTAATTCCAAAAGAAAACTCCGTATTACCATTTAAGAATATTGATGAATGGTATAAATACCAGCGTAGTTTAGTTAAAGAAGAAGTTAAAGATCCTAACTTCTCTATCACATACGATGTATATTCAGTTGATTTACGCTACGATAAACTATATAAAGACCAATACTACATCGATGGTGAAGGAAAAATCACCATCAATCACGATGGTATAAGGTTTGTTGGGGTTAAAAAAGATAAAGAGGTTGATATCAGTTTTGATATATTGAACCTTCCGTCATTCCCATTTACTCCAGGGAAAGAAAATGATATCTATTATCATTCTGAGTATTTTTCTTTCCGACCAAAGAGCGACAACTTAAAAGTTGTTAAATACATGCTATATGTTGAAGAACTTCACAATCAAAAAGATGAAGCTTGGGCCAAGGTGAGCGACGATGTCTACTAATATAAGAAAAAGAGATATTGTCTTACTTGTTGTAAGTTCAATCATTATTCTTTTAGTATTAATCTTTTGCTTAATATATTGGGATATTGTGAGCAACTTATTCAAGAAAGTTGTCAGTGGAACTGAAATAATGAAAGAATACATCCTTTCACTTGGATGGGTAGGAATAATTGCTATGATGCTTATTATCATCATTTGCTTCTTCTTCCCTTTCGTTTCATCACTTCCCGTACAACTTGCTTGTGGAATAACTTATGGCTTATTTAAAGGCACATTAATTGTCAGTGCCTCATATGCCATTGCAGCGCAATTATTATTCTTATTCAAGCAAAACTTTAAGTTATTAATGACTAAAAAACAAAGAATAAAACAACAAGAATTGCACAAGAAAATTGAAAACAGTCACAGAGGAATAATCAAGACAATGATAATTGCTTATTTAGTCCCATTTATTCCTTTCTTGATTATTAGTAATGTAGCCGCAAGTGGTCTTAAATATCCTAAGTACTTCTTGTTCACAACTTTTGGACCAATTTTAGAAGTTGTTGTGACACTATACCTTGGTCAAACATTATTAAGTGTTTCTCCAGTTGCAAGTATTATTACCCTTGTTGGTATTATTTGTATCGTTGTATTATCAATTATCTTTAACGATAAGATAATTGACTTCGTATTTGTTGAAAGGAAAAAAGAAAATGGAACAGAAAACTGATTTAAAGATTGGATTAAAGAGTTTTTTAAAAACGATAATCCTTCTATATATAATTTTAGTGATTGTTGGGATACTAACGTATATCATTCCAGCAGGAGCTTATAAACTAGATGAATTTGGTAAAATCATCGAAGGATCATTTGAATTCAAAGAATCGGCAACCCGACTTCCTTGGTACCGCTGGCCAACTGCACCGATTGAAG
>LUZL01000163.1 GCA_001603615.1 Bacteroidales bacterium Bact_20
TAATTTTATCAAAACTTACTTTTACATTTCTAATAATAGCATCAGCAGCCACAAATTCAGAATATGTGAGAGCAGCCCCCATATCTTTACAAATTTTTCTATACACTTTATCAGTAATGCCATCCATAGGAGCTAAAATAACAGGATATTTACCAAGATCAAAATTGCCTATTTGCATAGTTTTTTATTAATTTTGCAATAGTAAAATTAATAAAAATGGACGAAATCAAAATTAATTGGAAAAGTTTTTTAACTTTTTTAGCTCTATTTTTAGCAGCAGCATTATTTTTTAATATAGCTATTACAACTATACTTTTTTCTATAAATCAATTTAATAATCCACGTATAATATTATTAGCAAATACTATCGCACATTTATTTACTTTCACTGGTGTAGGAATTGCTTTCCCATTATTATATAAATATAAAATATCTCAATTCTACCAAGATAAACCTTATAAAAATATTACATTTTTAATTATAACTTTCTTTATAGTTTTATTGATTCAACCGTCCTTGTCATTATTAACTGAAATAACTAATTTGATAAAATTGCCATCAAACATAGATGATTTTTTAGGACAATATGAAAATATGGCTAATGATCTATTAAAACAAACAATGAGTAGTAGCGGAGTAGGATTTTTGCTACTCAATATCCTATATGTAGCACTAGTACCTGCAATAGGTGAAGAGCTTATATTCAGAGGAATAATACAGAAATATTTAATAAAATTAACTAAAAATGCATGGATAGGTATTATAATTACTGGCCTTATATTTAGCTTATTCCACCTATCATGGAGTACAATTCTAGCAATATGGTTTTTTGGCATTATACTAGGTATAGTATATTACACTACTGGCAATATTTGGTATTCAATTTTTATGCATTTTATTAATAATCTAATGGCAACTCTTTCTTACTGGCTCGCTAGTAATAATCTAATTTCTTACTCATTAGAAGAAATTGATAACATAAAATTTCCTCTTTGGATAGAAATAATTTCACTAATATTAATGATTTTATTTATAATTTTTTTACAAAAATTTATTCAAACCAAAAGAGTCAAAAATATAACAAATAATAGATGAAAACAAAGATTTTTCAGACAATAAATGTAGATGATGAAGAATATATAAAAACCTTAATAAAAAATTATCCTTATATAGAATTACGATTAGATTATATTATAAAAACTAATATAGATAATATTTTTGCCCAAAAAAATAATACAAATGAGATAATAACTACTCTACCTATCAAAGAAACAAATAAAAAATTTGCATATGCGATTCTCAATAAAGCAATAAATCTAGGATCAGATTATATAGATATCAATCTTGAAAGTATTGACTATAAAGAGACTCAGTTATTGATAAGTAACGCAAAAAAGAATAAATGTAAAACGATACTTTCTATACATAGAATAAATAACGTAATAACCCATGAGGAGATAAATAGTTATTTAAAACAACAAAAAGAAAAGAAAATAGATTTTTTAAAAATCGTATTGAACCCTAAAGACGACAAAGAATACAATTTATTTTGTGAATTATATCAAGAATATAGAAATGTCATTTTTTTGTGTATAGGTAAATATAGCATGGAATCGAGGATATTAGCAATAAATAATGAAGTGCCAATA
>LUZL01000164.1 GCA_001603615.1 Bacteroidales bacterium Bact_20
ATTCTTCTTTTATATGTTCGTTTTGTACTCTTTTTTCACCAGTATGTTTGAAAAGTAAATTTCCTTCTCTGTCAGTCATCACCAGCACTGCTACATTAGGATGTACAGTATTCATTGCTTGCTCTTTCTCTTCTAAACTTTTGAATCTACGTCCTTTCTCTGAATATTCCATTAATAGCTCATCTGCTTCTATGATACCAGAAAAACTAATTCCTCCTTCTAATCCTTGTATAGCAGACAAAATCTTATGTCTCCATCTGAAACTTGTTGGTAGGCTGATACCTACTTCTTTAGCACAAGATCTGAGGCTCTTGCCCTCAAGCATACATTTTAAGTAATCCATAAAAAGATAGTATTTGTGAGAATAATAAACAAAGGATTTAGCAGTTTCTCTAAATTGGTATTTGCAATATTTGCATTTATAGACTTGTCTGCCATTGCGAACGCCTGCTTTAGTTACATGTTCGCATTTACATCTAGGACAAACGGGAGCAGTAGTTAGAATCTTAATTCTTTGATAATCTAACGCTGTAAGTCTATTATCAGTAAGAAATTTGTAGAGATTATCTAGAAATTCTCTTTTTCCCTCTTTGGTGAGAGCCAGCATATCTGCTATGACTTCGGATGAATATTCCATAAAATTTATTTTTTACAAAAATAATAAAATTATTAAATACTAAAACTTAAACATTTATACAAATATTGAAGCAAACTTAAGTTTGCTTCAATACTATTAATATTTATAATTTCATCATAACTAGATAGAGTTAACATAAAATAATATCTATGACTTTTTATAATACTATTTATTTAAATAGTATTATAATTTTAGTACTCTTATTAATTAATCTGTTTTTTTACTTTTTTTTAAAAAATAATTTAAATACTAAATTAAACTTTTTACATTTTTTTATGTCTAATTAAAAAATAATATATAATGTATCAGTTGGTAATTCAAAAAAGAATAACAAAAAGAGAAAATGAAGTATTATCAGAATATTTAGATGAGGTTTCTCAGGAGCCCTTATTATCACCAGATGAAGAAGTAGAGTTAGCAAAAAGAATTAAAGAAGGTGATCTAATAGCTAGAGATAGACTAATACGTGCAAATCTACGTTTTGTAATTTCTGTAGCTAAGCAATTTTCTCAAAGTGGTTTACCATTGACAGATTTAATTAATGAAGGTAATATTGGATTGATAAAAGCTGCAGAAAAATTTGATGAGACTAAAGGTTTTAAATTTATTTCATATGCAGTGTGGTGGATCAGGCAATGTATTATACAAGCTATTTCTGAGCATTGTAGAATCATACGCTTACCTGGTAATAAAATAGCTTTATCTAATAAACTTAAAAATGCTTATAATCTTTTAGAACAAATTAAACTTCGTCCTCCTACATTAGAAGAACTATCTGATATGACTAATATGCCTGTGCAGCAAATTAAAGATTTAATTAAATATATTGATAATAACGTGGATTCTTTAGATGAGTCTATAAATGAAGATAGCGAAAGCACTATGATAGACTTTATTCCAAATCAAAACTCTCTTTCTCCAGATTCTGATTTAGAAAAAGAATCTCTTAAAATAGAGATTAATAGAATTATAGAAACTTTATCTATTAGAGAACAACAGATAATAAAATATTATTTTGGACTAAATGGTACTCATGCATTGAGTATAGAAGAGATTTCTTACAGGATGTCTATTTCGTGTGAAAGAGTTAGGCAAATAAGAGACAAAGCCATTAAAAAGCTCAAAAATAATAAGGATATAAAGTTTCTTAATCAATATTTCAATTAATATTTTTCTGATTTATAATTTAATTATTTTCTATTAATTTTATAAATAATTTTTTATATTTTATTAGTAAATGATTAATTATGATGAATATTTTATGAATGAAGCTTTAAAAGAGGCTCACTCAGCTTATGAAGCAGATGAGGTTCCTATAGGAGCTATTATTGTTGCTGATAATAAAATTATTTGCAAGGCTCATAATGAAGTAGAAAGGTTTAAAGATCCTACTGCTCATGCAGAAATTATTGCTATCACAGCAGCTTTAGAATATTTTGATACAAAATATTTAGATTTCTGTAGCTTATATGTTACATTAGAACCTTGTCCTATGTGTGCAAGTGCAATGTATTGGACTAGAATCGGTAATTTGATATATAGTGCATCAGATCCTAAAAGTGGTTATTCTTTATATACTCCTTTGCTTTTGCATCCCAAAACACTTGTTAAACATGGTATTTTAGAATATCAATCTATGGACCTTTTAAAAAAATTTTTTGAAGGTAAAAGATAATTTATTTTTAATATTAATCATATTTTAATAATATTATTGTTTTTTATCAATGATTATATTCAAAAATATTAAACTATAAACCAAAAAACATATATAAATTTGTATTTATTTTAATAAAAATTCAAAATATGTACACTTTTGATTTTCTAGTACTTGGTAGTGGTGCAGCAGGATTAAATTTTGCTTTAAA
Source organism: Bacteroidales bacterium Bact_20 (assembly GCA_001603615.1). Lineage (GTDB taxonomy): Bacteria > Bacteroidota > Bacteroidia > Bacteroidales > DTU049 > DTU049. The sequence goes on from LUZL01000164.1 coordinate 2,503, forward strand.
AGCTTCTAAATTGGGTAGTGTAGCTATTATTACTAAGGAAGAGATATATAATACATCTACATATTATGCACAAGGTGGTATAGTAGGTGTAGTCTACCCTCCAGATAATTTCGAAAAACACATTCAAGATACTTTGGAGGCTGGTTCCTATCTTAATGATAAAGTGGCAGTAGAGATTACTTCAAAAGAAAGTCCAGATAGAATAAAAGATTTGATAGACTTGGGTGTGAGATTTGATAAAAAAGAAAAAGGTGTTTATGATTTGGCTAGGGAGGGCGGACATAGTGAACCCAGAATTTTTCATTTCAAAGACAAAACTGGTTATGAAATAGAAAGAGTATTATCAAATAGAGCTTTAGAAAATCCAAATATTTACATTTTTGATCATCATTTTGCAGTAGAGTTGATAACTCAACATCATATAGGTGTGAATGTAGATGAAGAAGATATAGGAGACATAGAGTGCTATGGTGCATATGTATTGACACCTACGGGTAAAGTAGAACGTTTTTTATCTAAATTTACTGTTTTGGCTACAGGCGGTAGTGGGAATGTATATTTGACAACTACAAATCCAACTGTAGCTACTGGTGATGGAGTAGCTATGGCTTATCGTGCAAAAGCTCAAATAATGGATATGGAATTTTTTCAATTTCATCCAACTGCTCTTTATAATCCTAAAGAACGGCCGGCATTTTTGATAACTGAAGCACTTAGAGGCTATGGAGCTGTTTTGAAAGACATTAATGGGAAAGAGTTTATGCATAAATACGACCCACGCAAGTCTTTAGCTCCTAGAGATATAGTAGCTAGAGCGATAGATAATGAAATGAAATTGAGTGGGTCAGATCATGTGTTTCTTGATTGTAGGCACATAAATAAAGATGAATTACTAGAACATTTCCCGACTATTTATGCCAAATGCTTAAGCATAGGTATAGATATGACAAAAGAGATGATACCAGTGGTACCAGCTGCTCATTATCAAGTAGGTGGAGTATTAGTAGATTATAATTCTAAAACACAGATTAATAGATTATATGCTTGTGGTGAAGTCTCTCGCACTGGGTTACATGGTGCTAATAGATTAGGCTCTAATTCTTTATTAGAAGCACTTGTTTTTAGTCATAGAGCAGCTCTAGATGTGGAAAAATATATTAATGATTATTCAATAAATACTAATATTCCCGAGTGGAATGATGAAGGCGTAAAGCTAAATGAAGAACTAGTCTTGATAACTCAAGAGGTAAAAGAGCTCAACCAGACTATGACAGCTTATGTGGGCATTGTCCGATCTAATTTACGATTAAATAGAGCTCTGAAAAGACTACAAATGCTTCATGAAGAAACAGAAGAATTATATAAAAAATCAGTCGT
>LUZL01000165.1 GCA_001603615.1 Bacteroidales bacterium Bact_20
AGATAAAACAAAATGATAGCATAATCATTATACCTACTACAGTTGGGGATTTGACATTAAAAACGCCAAGAGCTTTTCAAAACAATATAGAAATTCCAATTAGATACAAGGTCAAAAAAAATAATATTTCATTTGATTTGCCAGAAGGATACGATAAAAATTCAGAGCTATTTATAGATCCTGATATTATGTTTTGTTCTTATTCTGGTGCTACAACTGATAATTGGGGGTATACTGCCACATATGATAGGGAAGGCTTTTTATATACAGGTGGTAATAGTTTTGGGATGGGATATCCCACCACCCTCGGTGCTTATGACACAATTTTTAATGGGAATGTAGATGCTGTAGTGTCTAAATATGATACTACTGGTTCATATCTTATTTATAGTACATATTTGGGAGGTAGTGGTTATGAAGTGCCAATAAGCATGGTTACAAATGATTTAAATGAATTATATGTACTCACTATCACTGGTTCTAGCAATTATCCATATTCTACTGGTTGCTATGATTCTACTTTTAATGGAGGAACTAATTATACATTAACTTATGTGATTCTCTATCCTAATGGTAGTGATCTGGGCATAACTGCTTTTTCACCAGATGGTACAGGATTAATCTCATCTACATATCTTGGTGGTACAGGTAATGATGGGTTAAATGCTGCTACTCCTTTATTACATAACTATGCAGATGATGCAAGAGGAGAAATAATATTAGGTAGAAATAATGAAGTTTATATAGCTGGGAGCACTTATTCTAATGATTTCCCTGTTACTGCTAATTCTTTTCAACCTACACCATCACTTGGGCAGAAAGGATTTGTAACATGTTTAGATAGATACTTATCTCAAATAATATGGAGTAGCTATTTTGATGGTGGTGGCCATGATGCTATTTATAGCATTTTCCTCGGAAGACATGATGACATATATATAGCTGGAGGGACTACTAGTAATGATTTATCAACTTCTAGTAATGCTATTATGCCAAATTTTCAAGGTAATGTAGATGGATTCGTAGCTAGAATTAGTAATAATGGAGCTTTCCTAAATGCTTGCACATATTTTGGTACTCCACAATATGATCAAGTTTTTTTTGTAAGAACAGATAAGTATGATAATGTTTATATTTATGGCCAATCTAATAATACTACTAATTTATTAGTACAGAATGCTGGCTGGTACATACCATCTGGTGGTCAATTCATTACTAAATTAAATAAAACTTTGAATACCATTCAATGGTCTACTAGATTTGGTACCTCCCCTGGATTCATAAATCTTAGTCCCTCGGCATTAACTGTTGATTATTGTAATAACATTTATTTATCTGGATGGGGTGGATCTTTAAATCAAGGTAGTACAAATGGTTTGCCTATCACATCTGATGCTTTCCAGACAACTACTGACGGCAATGATTTTTATTTTTTATCAATAGATCAAGATGCTACTACATTATTATTTGCTTCTTATTTTGGTGGTAATATCAGTATGGAGCACGTAGATGGTGGTACTAGTCGCTTTGATAGACTGGGACGTCTATATCAATCTATCTGTGCTGGATGTGGTAGTAATAGCGATCTGCCAACTACTCCTGGAGCATGGTCTAATACCAATAATTCTTTTAATTGTAATAATGGAGTGGTGAAAATAGATTTTCATTTACCTGCAATAGTAGCAGATTTCATTATACCCAATATTGTTTGTTTGCCAGATAGTGTACATTTTGTCAATAATAGTCATATACCTACAACAAGTAATCCTACCTTTCATTGGGATTTCGGTGATGGTTTTTCATCTAATCTTAAAAATCCTACACATTACTATTCTAATGCCGGTGTGTATACTATTACATTAATCGTAAGCGATATTACTAGTTGTAATGGTTCTGATACTATACAAAAAATAATTACTGTTTTAAATAATACTATTGATACATTAAGTGATATTATGTTTTGTTTAGGGCAATCTGCTAATATTGGAATTACTTCATTACCAGCTCAAGGACTTACATATTTATGGACCCCATCAGATTATTTATCAAATCCTAATATTAGTGATCCTATAGCTAATCCACCT
>LUZL01000166.1 GCA_001603615.1 Bacteroidales bacterium Bact_20
GGTTGCCATATTAGATTACTTCCATCGTCCATATCCCATGAATAAGTGGAGTCATTAGTTGTAATATTAAAATATTGCTTGAAAGCATTGTAATTAAAAAAATGAGATGTCAATAAATTAGCTGGTGAAGAGTTTGCAGTGAATTCAATAGGATCATTGATAATGACTTCAGGAGGATATGGATTGGTTATAAAATTAGAATTTACAAGATAATTAACTACTGGGCAAATTAATGCATCGAAATCTTGTCCATAAGCTGCTTGATTAGTATACCAATTTAATCCGCTAGTGCCATTATAATAAATATATGATAATCCTTCACCGTATGTAGTAGCTGTAGCATTATTAAAACCTATATTAAGTATTTTGCCAGAAGAGTTATTTTCTATAACTACAGCGAAATTGCTACTAACGCTAACAGGTAAAATAAATAAAGCATTTATTCTTTTCATAGTCCCCCCAGTGACTATTGCTATTGCAGGAGTGCTGGAGATAGGAGTAGTTGGTTTATAATTATCATCTACATTATATATGTAAACTCTAGCATTGATAATATCAAAAGGACCTGTAGGATTTGAAACATTACCATAGAAAACTACACCACTTATAGTAATTTGTTGGTCATTAATATATGTCTGAGATTGTTTCTCTAGATATTCTAACTCACCCACATTTATTGTTCCATTACCTAAAAGGTTTTCTTTTATCATTGGATATAGTAAAGTATCTACTACAGTATCATTACACGATAATAGTTTATCAGTATTGCTTATTTTCAATTTATTATCAAATTCTGTAGGATATAAATCAGTATTTAATTGAATATAAAACTTGTTTTGGCCAAATGTATTAATTGCAATAATAATTAATAGAATAAATAAATAATTTTTACCCATAATAATTTTTACCCATAATAATTTTTATTACAAATATATAAAATTTTTAATATAAAATAAAAAATTTGTTAATTTTAAAACTTTAATATAATTTTGTGCATAATTTTTAAATAAGTAATTATGAATATTAAAGAAAATTTAAAGTATGCTAAAACGCATGAATGGGTTAGAGTAGAAGGAGAGTTTGCATATATAGGTATAAGTGATTTTGCACAATCAGAGCTAGGTGATATAGTATATGTGGATGTTCCTACAGTAGGTGAAAATATCGCTAAAGGTGATGTTTTTGGCACAATAGAAGCTGTGAAAACAGTTAGCGATGTTTATTTGCCAATTAGTGGAGAAGTACTAGAATTTAATGAAGCTTTAGCTACTAATCCAGAATTAATTAATAAAGATCCTTATGGTGAAGGGTGGATAGTAAAAATAAAAATGTCTAATCCTGCTGAATTAGAAAGTTTATTATCTGCAGAGGAATATAAATCTGCCATAATTTAATTATTTATAGATTATAACATTTTAATAAATTTTTCGTATATATTATTAAAAAGGATTTAATATGGAACCTAAAAAAAATCCAAAAAAAGATTTAAATCGTCAAAGGACATTATTTTTACAAATAGGGTTAGTG
>LUZL01000167.1 GCA_001603615.1 Bacteroidales bacterium Bact_20
ATAGATTGGGGTAGCGACAATTATTTCATAAAAGTGGAGATGGATCCTGCGGGTGGCACATCTTATCAAGCTATGGGAACATCACAACTGTTATCAGTACCTTATGCTTTATATGCAAAATCTACTGGAAATATTACAGAGACAGATCCAATATTTACTAATTCTGTGGCTCATGGCATAACAGGAGCAGATACAGCAAGTTGGAATGCTACATGGAGAATAATGGGTAATACAGGCACAACAGAAGGTACAAATTTCCTTGGTACTACAGATAGTAAATATTTATCAATAAGGACAAATAATACAGAAAAGGTTCGTATCACAACTAAAGGACAAATAGAAACACGTAATACAGGGCAATCAGTATTTATAGGAGAAGGTGCTGGAGCAAATGATAATTTATATAATCAAAATGTTTTTATTGGCTATCAGGCAGGAAACTCTAACAACACAGGTTACTACAATACTGCAAATGGATATAAAGCACTTTATTCCAACACCACTGGTAACAGCAATACTGCAAATGGAAGTTATGCCCTTTCTTCAAACACCACTGGTTACAGCAATACTGCAAATGGAATTAGTGCACTTTATGCCAACACCAGCGGTTATCATAATACTGCAAATGGAAGGGAAGCACTTTTTTCCAACACTACTGGTTACTTCAATACTGCAAATGGATCTCTAGCACTTTATTACAACAAAACTGGAAATAATAATGTAGCATTAGGCCGTTATGCTGGTTTCGGAGCATCTAACATAGATTTTAACAATTGTACCTTTATCGGAGCTGTTTCATACCCTAATGTAGCTCGTACTAATGTTACTATGCTTGGTTATGGCATTACCAGTGGTCAATGCACTGGCGATAATCAGGTGCTTTTAGGTAATACTTCTATAACTCAAATCAGAGCCCAGGTTTCATCAATCACTACTTATTCTGATGCTCGCATGAAATTTAATATAAAAGATGATGTGAAAGGTCTTGATTTCATTATGAAACTAAAACCAGTAACTTATAATGAAGATCCTACAATTTTGCACAAAATCTGGGGAACACCAGATAGTTTGCTAAAAAACATAGATCATAGTCAGATAAAGCAACAGCGTTTCATTGGTTTTTTAGCACAGGATGTAGACAAGGCAGCCAAAGAGTCGGGTTTTGCTTTCCCAGGTATAGATGTGCCAAGTAATGACAAAGAAGTCTATTCACTTCGCTACGTAGATTTCATCATGCCTATGGTAAAAGCTATACAAGAACAGCAAAGTATGATAGAAAACCAACAAAAATTAATAGACGAAATGAAAAGAGAAAATGAAAATCTAAAAAATATTAACATTAATCTACAACAAAAAATTGACAAACAGCAGTCTGAGATTGAGAAATTAAAAATAAATTTTCAAGATTTACAACAATTGATTTATAAAAATAAATGAAATAACAACCCCAAAAAACAAAAATATATGAAAAAAGGAATTAACAATTTAAGTGTAGCAGTGATTATAGCACTTATCATTATGCTAATTGGCTCATCAGTTTTTGCACAGAGCCCGGAAGCCTTCAAGTATCAGGCAATAGCAAGAGATGCTGGAGGTAATATCTTATCAAATCATAATGTATCACTCAAGATAAGTATTTTAAAAACAAATGATACAGGTACGTCTGTTTATATAGAAACTCACACCGTCACAACTAACAGTTTCGGACTGATAAATCTGAATATTGGAACTGGCACAATAGTATCAGGGGATTTCAGTTCAATAGATTGGGCTAATGATAAGTATTATTTGAAGGTGGAGATGGATCCTGCAGGTGGTACATCGTATCAAGCAATGGGAACATCACAACTTTTATCAGTGCCTTATGCATTAAATGCCAAGTCTTCTGAAACAACTAATGATGGATGGAAAATGACTGGTAATACTGGTACAATTGAAGGTACAAATTTTATTGGAACCACTGACAATAAATATTTTTCAATCCGTACAAATAATACAGAAAAGGTTCGTATCACAACTAAAGGACAAATAGAAACTTATAATACTGGGCAATCAATATTTATAGGAGAAGGTGCTGGGGAAAATGATGTTTTATCCAATAATAAAAATGTTTTTATTGGCTATAAGACAGGCTACGCCAACACCACTGGTAACAACAATACTGCAACTGGATATCAAGCACTTTATTCCAACACAAGCGGTTACTACAATACTGCAAATGGATATCAAACACTTTCTTTTAACACCACTGGTAGCAACAATACTGCAAATGGATTAAAATCACTTTATTCCAACACCACTGGTAGCAACAATACTGCAAATGGAAGTTCTGCACTTTCTTTCAACACCACTGGTTACAGCAATACTGCAAATGGAAGTGGTGCACTTTATTCTAATACAAGTGGTTACTACAATAATGCAAATGGATATGCTGCACTGTATTATAACACTACTGGTTACTTCAATACTGCAAATGGATCTCAAGCACTTTTTTACAACACAACAGGAAATAATAATGTAGCATTAGGTCGTAATGCTGGTCTTGGAGCATCTAACATAGATTTTAACAATTGTACCTTTATCGGAGCTAATTCATACCCTACCCAAGCTCGTACTAATGTTACTATGCTTGGCTATGGTATTTACGATGGACAATGCACTGGTGACAATCAGGTGCTTTTAGGTAATACAGCTGTAACTCAAATCAGAGCTCAGGTTTCATCAATTACTACCTATTCTGATGCTCGTATGAAATTTAATGTAAAAGATGATGTGAAAGGTCTGGATTTTATCATGAAACTAAAACCTGTAACTTATAATGAAGATCCTACTATTTTGCACAAAATCTGGGGGACACCTGATAGTTTACTAAAAAACATAGATCATAGTCAGATAAAGCAACAGCGTTTCATTGGTTTTTTAGCACAGGATGTAGAAAAGGCAGCCAAAGAGTCTGGTTTTGCTTTCCCAGGTATAGATGTTCCAAGTAATGATAAAGAAGTCTATTCACTTCGTTATGTAGATTTCATCATGCCTATGGTAAAAGCAATACAAGAACAACAAGGGATGATAGATGAGTTAAAAATAGAAAATGAAAATCTAAAAAATGCAAATTCAGAACAGCAAAAGGAGATTGAAAAACTAAAATCTGATTTACAAGATTTAAAGGAATTAATAATTAACAATCAAAAATAAAAAAATATGAAAAAAATTGTTTTAATTATAATAATGACATTAGGCTTTATATTAGCCTATGGTCAATCGTTAGACCTTACAGTCATTGCCACTGCAGGTGAATATTTTCAAGGTACAAATGCTACTCTCAGCTGGACACTTGGTGAGCCAATGATAGAAACATTCTCAAGCAGTAGCAATATTTTAACTCAAGGCTTTCAGCAGAGTAAATATATTATTAACAATATTTACGAAAATCCAGCAAATGATTTTATTATTAATATTTATCCAAATCCAGCAAATGACATCATAAATATAGATTTTACTGCAAAAACTACATCTCTTTATGCTGAAGTATACGACTTGCTCGGTAAACAAGTTATTAGAAAGGAACTTGTGGAACTCCATGAATATTTAGATATGACAAATTTAGTTGCTAGTGAATATATATTAATAATATCTAATAAAGAAGGCAAAATACTTAAAACTAGCAAAATTTTAAAAGTTGATTGAGTTTAATTTAACTACTTACTAAAAGTTTTTCGTTCACTTTTTTATATTTATGATAAATAAATAGCTTTAAATACTATTTTAAACTTTTAAGATTTGCACTTACTCAAATGTCTGTTTCAAATATTTTAATTATTTATTAGTTCCTGTCTCAAAATATAAAGGTAATAATTAAAATATAATAAATATTTATATTTGTTTCAATTAATTAATGATATAAAACAATCAATTTTTTACTTATTAAAACTTATAAATATTGAATTTTAAAAGTTTTTTGCTAATTATATAAATTTTAATAATTTTAATTGTAAAACAAATTATAAATTAAAAAATAACTATTTAATTTAAATATAAATATCATTAATTTATTGAAACAATTTATTAATTCTCTCTCTTATTCATACACCTTAAACCCAATCTCTCTAAATTCTCTTATTAGCTCATCCCTTAGACTTTGTCTTATTTTAACTTCTATAGTTTGACCATCGTGATTTGAAGCTTTTATTTTATATTCACAATTGAATTTCTTCTGTAATTTTTTATATTTTTGCTTTTATTTTCTAAAAATTTATACTAAATGAAACAACTTTTGAAAAAAAATATATACATTCATACCATTTAAAAAGTATATATTCTTGTTTTTTAAAAATTTCCCCTTACCTTATTCAATAACAAAACATTTATATTTTCAAGGTAATTTCAAAGTTAAATTAAACAATGAACATTCTTTTAAAATGCGACATTATGGTTATCAACTAGAAAATGAATTATTCTGGTATGGGAAAAAAGGATGGAAAAAACAAGTATAGACTTATGGATCAAATTATGCGAAAATAATAATATAATTTTGGATATTGGTGCGAATACTGGGTTATATTCCTTAATAGCCCAATCTATTAATAATAATGCTAGTATTTATGCTTTTGAGCCAATACAACGTGTATATAACAAATTAAATTATAATATCCGTTTAAATTCATATCACATTAAAGCATTTAATTTGGCAATTTCTAATAAAACTGAAATTGTTAGAATATTTGACACAAATAGTGAGCATGAATATGCAGCAACTTTATTAGATAATGGAACAAATTATTCAAATTCTTATTTTGTAAAAGCGATATCTTTAGATGATTTTATTGAACAAAATAATATAAGAAAAATTGATTTAATCAAAATAGATGTAGAAGCATATGAAGATAAAGTCTTGGATGGCTATAAAAAATATTTTGCATTACATAGTCCAATAATATTATTAGAAGTTTTATATGATGAAATTGGTGAAAACATTCAATCTTTTATTGAAGCTTCTTTAATAAAATATGATTATTATTTTATTGATGAAGAAATAGGATTAGTAAAAGTTCAAAATATTAAAAGACTAAGCGATAAATATTTTAATTATTTATTAGTTCCTGTCTCAAAATATAAAGGTAATAATTAAAATGTAATAAATATTTAAAATTGTTTCAATTAATTAATGATATAAAACAATCAATTTTTTACTTATTAGAACTTATAAATATTGAATTTTAAAAGTTTTTTGCTAAATATATAAATTTTAATTATTTTAATTATAAAACAAATTATAAACTAAAATAATAACTATTTAATTTAAATATAAATATCATTAATTGATTGATACATTATATTAATTTAATTCTCTCTCCTATTCATACACCTTAAACCCAATCTCTCTAAATTCTCCTATTAGCTCATCCCTTAGACTTTGTCTTATTTTAACTTCTATAGTTTGACCATCGTTATTTGAGTCTTTTATTTCATATTCACAATTATATTTCTTTTGCAAACTATAAAACAATTGTTGATTATCATAGGGGATAGATAGTTGAATTTTATCAATTACATATTTTTTTATAATCTCATTATTCTCTATTGCTAATTCTGTGGCAGTTTTATATGCATTTATTAGCCCTGGTATCCCAAGTTTGGTACCGCCGAAATATCTTATCACAACAGCTAGTGTATTAGTTATATCATATGATAGCAATGTATTTAATATTGGTTTACCCGCTGAGCCTGTCGGCTCTCCTGCATCACTATCAAACTGTATTTCTTTATTTATACCTAGTATATAAGCATAGCAATGGTGTGTAGCATCGTAGTATTCTTTTTTAATTTCTTGTAAACGATTTTTTACGTCTTCTATGTTATCTATTGGCTGTACGATACCAATAAACTTACTACTTCTATCTTTATATATTCCTTCACTTCTATTTTTAATAGTTTTGTATTCGTCTATCATAGCCTTATTATATGCTTAATAAAATTATAGATAATATAGCTATTATGGTACCTATAATTTTATTTTTATCAAATTTTTCTTTGAATAATATTCTACCTAATAAGACACTTAATAATACGAAACAAATATTATATAATGGGATGAAAAGAGATAAAGGTAGTAGTCTTATTACTCTTAGAAAGAAATAAGTAGAATACCAATTTAGAATTCCCAACTCTATTCCAGCGATGCCAGTTTTTAAATATTGAGTTTTATTAATTTTAGGTTTTTGTATTAAAATGAAAATTATAGCTACAATAAATGAAATAGCAAATGCATTGGTCAGAAACATATATACATTGCTTATATTACCTAA
>LUZL01000168.1 GCA_001603615.1 Bacteroidales bacterium Bact_20
CTATTTTAAACTAGATTTTAATGCTAAGAGAAAAGAGTATTTCATTAAGGAAGAGCTTCGTGATGCCTTCTACCCAATTTATGAACAAGATGGTGGAACTTTAATCTACACTGATTATTGTTATTATCTACTTAATGAACTTAAAGATTTAAAGAATTATAAGTTTATTTACCTAAATGGTAGTTTTATTGATTTAGCGTCTTATAACAAAATAATAGATATTTACCAAAGAATCCTTAGTGGTGAAGCAGGAGATTTAGAAAAAGAGTTACAAGAACTAAATTACAAGTTTGATAAAGGCTTTTTAAAACAAAAATCCATTCTTTTGAAAGGAGTAGGTCGCGATGAATAAAGTTGAACTACTTGCTCCATGTGGAGATATTGAAAAATTAAAGATTGCGATTTTGTATGGTGCTGATGCGGTTTATATTGGCGGTAAGAAATTTAGTTTAAGAGCTCGTGCTAGTAATTTTAGTATTGAAGATATTAAAGAGGGCGTTGAATTTGCTCACCTTTACAGCGCTAAAGTTTATGTAACAATGAATATTGTTCCTCACAATGAAGATTTTGATGGCTTAGAAGAGTATTTAAAAGAACTTGAAGCGATTTACGTTGATGGAATAATTGTTTCTAGTATGTATATTGCAACTACAGCATTTAAAGTTGCTCCAAAGCTTGAAGTTCACTTGTCAACTCAAGCAAGTTCACTAAACTCAATGTCAGTTAATCTTTACGAGTCACTTGGTTTTAAGCGTGTCGTTTTAGCAAGAGAAGCAACACTTTCTGAAATTAGAAAGATTAAAGAAAAAACTAGTGTTGAGCTAGAAGCCTTTATTCATGGCGGAATGTGCGTTAGCCATTCTGGACGTTGTATGCTATCAAATCACATGACTAATCGTGATGCTAACCGTGGTGGATGTGCTCATTCATGTAGATGGAATTACGATTTATATGATAAAGACGAAAAACTAAACAAAGATTATTACTTTAATATCGGTTCTAAAGACTTAGTTGGTGTTAAATATATCTTTGATTTAATTGATATTGGAGTTAAAAGCCTTAAGATTGAAGGTAGAATGAAATCTTTATATTATATTGCAACCGTTGTAAGATGTTATCGTATGCTAATCGATAAGTATTATGAAGTAGGTGGCGATATAAGTAAGGTTGATTTAGAATATTTCTATACAGAAATTAAAAAAGCGGAAAACCGTGAAACTTCAATTGGCTTTTATGAAGGAGACCCAAAAACCACAGAACAGCTTTATAACATAAGAAGCGAAGAACCAACTAAAGAGTTTGTTGGGATAGTGCTGGATTACGATAAAGATAGTCAAATCGCCCTGATTGAACAAAGAAATTACTTCTTAGAAGGCGATTTAGTTGAGGCATTTGGGCCGCACCTTAATAATACAGCGTTTAAAGTAGGTAAGATTACTGATATTAATGATGAAGATTTAGGTGTTGCTCGTCACCCTTTGCAACAGCTAAAAATCAAGATTCCATTTGTTGTTAATAAGTTTGATATGCTTAGAAAAATATAAAAGCATTATTGATTTTGATAGGTATATTTGATATAATAAGTGGTAGTAAAAATTTATAAAATATATATAGGAGGCAATATTTATGAATGCAAAACATCAAATTACTGCTGAAGGATTAGAGAAATATAAAGCTGAGTTAGAACAGTTACAAACTGTTGACCGTGCTAGAAATATTGAAGCCTTAAAAGAAGCTAGAGCTCAAGGTGACTTGAGTGAAAATGCTGAATATGATGCTGCAAGAGATGAACAAGCCCGTATCGAAAATCGTATTAAAGAATTAGAACAAATTATCAAAAACGCAGTTGTAATCGATGCTGATAAGAGAAGTAACAATCTTGGTAAGAAGATTACAATTCGTTTCAACGATGGATTTGTTGGATCATATACATTGGTTGGTACTCTTGAAAGTGATCCTCTAACTGGAACAATTTCAAATGAATCTCCTGTTGGACGTGCAATCATTTCAAGTAAAATTGGCGATAAAGTTGTCATCAAATCAGAAACAGACGAAGAATACACTTTAGAAATAATTGGAATTGAATAAGAGGCGAGAATATGAAGAATATGAATTATATCCCATCTATTGATAAGAACTTTACTCCTTTTATTTTAAAAA
>LUZL01000169.1 GCA_001603615.1 Bacteroidales bacterium Bact_20
AAGTATAGAAGATTGTTTAGAAGCATTAGCACCAGTAACTAATATTTCTGTAGTAGCTTTAGCCTCAGGGAATGGCAATTTGCCATGCATATCTTTGACAAAATATCTCCTAAATGGTATCAAAAAAAGTATACCTAAAAAGCCACCCAACAGAGAAGAGAAAAAGATAGGCCAAAAGTTAATAGCTATCGTAGGATATTTAGATTGTAAAATATAAAGAGCGGGGATAGTGAATACTGCACCTGCGACGACAACTCCAGAGCTAGCTCCTATGGATTGGATGATTACATTTTGACTCAAAGGATCAGATTTCCTAGCAGCCATAGTGGCACCTACAGCAATAATAGATATTGGTATAGCAGCTTCGAAAACTTGACCTATTTTTAATCCAGAATAAGCTGCAGCTGCAGAAAATATTACTGCCATCAAAAGACCCATTACTACAGACCAAGAGGTAACTTCTTTGTATTGTTTTTTAGGGTTCAATATAGGCTTATACTCTTCTCCTTCTTTGAGCTCTCTATAAGCATTTTCTGGTAAATTTAAATTTTCTTCTGACATATTTTTTAAAATTTTTTTTGTTTATAAAACTTAAAAAAAATCAAATTTTCACATCCAGAGAAAGTAAATAAGCATTAATAAAATCATCAATATCTCCATCTAAAACAGCATTTACATTAGAAGTTTCTAAACCTGTACGATGATCTTTTACCAATTTATATGGATGTAAGATATAACTCCTTATCTGACTGCCCCACTCTATTTTCTTTTTATTTTTTTCTAATTTATCTATTTCTTCTTGTTTTTTCCTTAATTCTATTTCATAAAGACGAGATTTGAGCATTTGCATTGCTTTTTCTCTATTTTGCTGCTGAGAACGCGTAACTTGACATTCCACAACTATTCCTGTAGGTATATGACGTACACGCACTGCTGTTTCCACTTTATTTACATTTTGACCACCTGGCCCAGAGCTTCTAAATGTGTCCCATTCTAAATCTGCAGGATTGATATCTATATCTATAGATTCATCTATCAGTGGATATGCAAATACTGATGCGAAAGATGTATGTCTACGCTGATTAGAGTCAAAAGGAGAAATACGTACTAATCTATGAACGCCATTTTCACTTTTTAGATATCCAAATGCATAGTCACCATCTATTTCTAGAGTACATGATTTAATGCCAGCTACATCGCCTTCTTGTAAATCTAATTCCATTACTTTGAAATTATGCCTTTCTGCCCATCTGATATACATTCGCATAAGCATCTGTGCCCAATCCTGACTCTCTGTACCACCAGCTCCACTATTTATTGTTATTATAGCGCTATTCTTATCTGCTTCATCCTGCATCATTTTGTAAAACTCTAACTCATCTATTGCTTTTTTTACAATTTCATATTGCTTTTGATATTCTGTCTCTGCTATCTCTTGATTTTTAAAAAATTCGTCATAAACAGAAAAATCTTCCAATTTTTTTACTACATTATCATACTTTTCAACAAAATTTTTTTTGCTACTAATTTCTCTTAATAATTTTTCAGCTTCTTTCGGATTTTCCCAAAAGTTAGACTCATGCGTACCTATCTCTAGTGTGTTAATATCTTGCTTTATTTTGTCGATGTCAAAGATACCTCCTCAGAGATTCCAGTCTCTCTTTCAGATTATCATATAATTCACTCATATTTTTTATTGCAAAAATATAAAAACTTATCAATTTTTGAATTTATTTTTTTTTGAAATTATTTGCTCTTAATAATAAATCATCATCATTTGCTAATGCATAATGAGATTTACGATTATACCTTTGTTTCACAAAAATATTATGACAAGGTAAATAAATTAGTATTAACTTATAAAATAATGAGTTAAAATGTTAAAAAATATAAAATTCATTTCAAATTTTTTTTGCAATTTTGCTGAAAAATATATGAATAGAACCAAAAAGATATTGATAGCTGTTATTTTCATTGCTAGTATAGGCTTTTTATTTTGGGGAATTAATTTCTTAAAAGGATTAAAAGTCTTTTCTGATAATACTGTGGTATATGTAGACTATGATGAGGCTTATGGGTTAACATCTAATTCCACTGTATTACTAAATGGTATAACTATCGGTAGAGTGAATAATATAGATTTTATCCCTAATAGTTATAGAGTGAGAGTAGAATTATTAATAGATAATGAATACAAAATTTCAAAAGATTCTAAAGCCATAATATCTAGTAATGGTTTACTCGAAGGGAAGATCATAAACATTGTTCCAGGTAATTCTAGTGAATATATAAAAGATAAAGATTTTTTGATTGGTGAAGTAAATCCTAGTATGACAGATGTTATCAGTGCAGAACTTTTGCCCATAAGAGACAAAATAATGTCATTAGTCTCTTCCATTGATAGTGTGGTTAATATAATTCAAAACATAGCTAATCCTGAAATGCAAAAAAATCTTGCTCTCACAGTGGAAAATATAAAAAATACTACTATAAATCTGAATAGATCTATGGCACACATTGAAAGCATAAGCCAAAATATTCAAGAAAATAATATGAAAATCACAAATATTATTGACAATATTAGTGAGATTTCAGATACTATTAAAAATAGTGATTTACATTTAGTAATTAATAATCTGAATAAAGATATATTAGAACTACAAAAAATTATTGATTCTGTAAATGCTCAAACAGGTACTTTAGGAAAAATTATCTATAACGATAGCTTGTATAATTATCTAAATCAAAGCTCACTAAATCTAAGTTTACTTTTAGAAGATCTAAGAAAAAATCCTAAAAGATATATTAATTTAAGTTTAATCTCATTCGGTTCTTCTGCAAAAGAAACTAAAAATAAATAATCAATTTAATATAGTAGATTTATATCTAGCAATATAGCTGTATTGCATTATTATGCTCGTAATATCTCTAGAAGGTTTAGAAATAATTATTAAATGTAGTTTCCTCAATTTTTTTGTAAATTTCTTTCTATTTTTTAAAGAGTAATTTTCTTTCATAGGCGATAATTTTAAAATACTAACGAAAACAAATATACATTTATTATAAATTGTATTTACTCATAATAAAAGCTAATGTAAACTCGTAAATATTTAAAAAAAATACCGTTTAGACATTTGAAACTTCAATATATTTTTAATAATAAAATAATCCTGTTACTAATAATAAACAAAAAGAAGATAAAACTTAAAGAAGTTTATATTTTAGCAGCAATAAATTAGTAGGTCAAATATATATCAACTATTTGTTTTTATAAAACGGTAAATTAACAACAATAGCTTTTGATAAACTGTTTCTAATATTTATATATATTTCAGAGTCTGGTTTTGAATATTCAATAGGAACATAACCCATTCCGATAGCTTTTTTCACATAGGGGCCAAATGTACCTGATGTCACTTTGCCAATTATATTACCATCTTTGTCACATATCTTATACTCATGCCTAGGTATACCCTTATCTATCATCTCAAAACCAACTAGTTTCCTTTTAAGCCCTTCTTGTTTTTGTTTTAGTAAATATTCTTTATCTATGAAATTTTTATGATCTACGAATTTAACTATCCATCCAAGTCCAGCTTCTAGAGGTGATGTAGTATCATCTATGTCATTACCATATAAGCAAAATCCCATTTCTAACCTCAATGTATCTCTAGCACCTAATCCTACAGGTATTATTCCTTCTTCTTTGCCAGCCTCAAAGATAGCATGCCAAATTTGCTCTGCATATTTAGGATGGAAATATATTTCACAGCCACCACTGCCAGTGTAGCCAGTTGTAGATAGTAAAATATTCTTTATGCCATCTAATGTAACCCATTGCCAGGTGTAATATTTCATATCTATAATGGGTTCAGCAACTATTTTTTGCATTATCTGTAATGCTAATGGACCTTGTATAGCTAATTGTGCAGTATTATCTGAATCATTAACTAAATCTTTATTAATTTCTAGGTTAAATTTAGGTGCGTGAGAGCATAACCAATTCCAATCCTTCTCTATATTAGCAGCATTTACTACTAATAAATATTCTTGCTCATTAATTCTATAAACAAGCAGATCATCTACTATACCACCTTTGCCATTTGGTAAGCATGAATATTGCACTTTACCATCAGTGAGAGCTGCTACATCATTAGATGTTACATATTGAGTAAAGTCTAACGCATTGGGACCTTTTACATATATTTCTCCCATATGCGAAACATCAAATACTCCAGCTTTTTCTCTAACGCCAATATGCTCTTCTTGAATGCCAGTATATTGTATGGGCATATAGTAACCAGCGAATTCTACCATTTTAGCTCCTAAGCTTTCATGAATTTTTGTTAATGGTGTGTATTTCATATCACGTTTATTTTTTTAGCAAATTTATAATTAATTAACTTAACAAAAAAATATTATCTCAAAAAGTTATTATTCAAATTGTTATTAAATAAAGTTTTTATCAGTCATAAGCCTCCAATTTCTCAAATATTTGTTTATAACTATTTTTATCTACCAGTATAATTTTAGTAATTTCGTAAAAAATTTTAAAAAAATAAAATTTATATGCTAACAGGTAAAAAGATTATCGAATGTGTACCTAATTTCAGTGAAGGTAGAGATTTAAATATTATTAATCAAATCACCGAAGAAATAAAAAACGCTGAAGGAGTGAAACTATTAGATGTGGACCCAGGAGCAACTACTAATAGGACAGTGGTTACTTTTGCTGGTGAGCCAGATGCTGTCATAGAAGCTGCTTTCAGAGCAATTAAAAAAGCTACAGAGTTGATAGATATGTCTAAACATAAAGGTGCTCATCCACGTTTCGGTGCTACAGATGTATGTCCTCTAGTGCCAGTAGCTAATATTACTATGCAAGAAGTCGTAGAATATGCAAATAAATTAGGTAAAAGAATAGGCGAAGAGCTAGGCATCCCTGTTTATTTGTATGAATTCGCTGCTAAGACTGAAGAGAGACGCAATCTAGCTAATGTAAGAGCTGGAGAATATGAAGGCTTAGAAAAAAAATTAAAAGATCCTTTGTGGCAACCAGATTTTGGCCCTGCTAAATTTTTACCTAAAACAGGTGCTATCGCCGTAGGTGCTCGTAATTTCTTAGTAGCCATTAATTATAATCTAAATACAACCTCTGTGCGTAGAGCTAATGCTATTGCTTTTGATGTCAGAGAAAAAGGTAGACCTATGCGCAAAGGCAATCCTATCAATGGAGAAATAGTAAAAGATGAAAATGGTAATACTGTTTACATCCCAGGAACACTAAAAGCTACTAAAGCTATTGGTTGGTATATAGAGGAATATGGTATAGCTCAAGTGTCAATGAACATTACCGATATTTCAGTTACTCCTGTTCATATAGCCTTTGATGAGGTTAGCGAAAAAGCTAGACTCCGTGGTATCAGAGTAACGGGAGCTGAGATTGTAGGCCTCATTCCTAAATCTGTATTAATAGATGCAGGTAAGTATTTTCTAAAAAAACAACAACGTTCTACCGGTGTTTCTGAAGATGAATTGATAAAAATTGCTATTAAATCTATGGGGTTAGACGATTTGAAACCTTTCGATCCACAAAATAAAGTTATAGAATTTTTATTAGCAAAAGATGAACCAGCACCTAAACTAATAAATATGACTATGCGTGGCTTTGCTGATGAGACGGCAAGTGAATCTCCTGCTCCTGGTGGTGGATCAATATCTGCTTATGTGGGGGCTCTAGGTGCTGCTCTAGCTACTATGGTCGCTAATCTCAGCTCTCATAAACCAGGTTGGGATGATAAATGGGAAGAGTTTAGCAATTTCGCAGAGGAAGGGCAAAAAATCAAAGACGAGCTAGTACAACTTTTAGAAGAAGATACTAATGCTTTTAATAAAGTTATGGACGCTTTTGGTTTACCAAAGGATACTGATGAGCAAAAAAATATTAGAAGACAAGCTATAGAAGAGGCTACACGCTATGCTACTGAGATTCCTTACCATACAATGAAAACGGCAGCTATGGCTATACCTTTATGTAAAAAAATGGCTGAAATAGGCAATCCAAATTCTATATCTGATGCAGGTGTAGGTGCTATATGTTGTTTGACAGCTATCAAAGGTGCTTATCTAAACGTACTTATTAATGTAGCTGGACTTAAAGATAAAAGCTGGGCAGATAATATTTTGTCAGATGCTGCTCAAATATTAGAAAATGCTCAAATAGAAGTAAATGCTATTTATGATTTTGTGTTAAATAAGATTAAATAAATTATTATTTTTGCAATTAAAAAAATATTTATGAAATTATTAGAAAATAAAACTGCAGTCATTACAGGTGCAGCACGTGGTATTGGTAGAGCAATAGCTGAAAAATTTGCTATTAATGGCGCTAATGTTATAATTACTGACTTAGCTATCAATGAAGATGTGAATAATTTTATTGATGACTTACAAAAGAACTATAATGTAAAAGCTAAAGCTTATGCTTTTGATGTCAGTGATTTCGAGGCTTGTCAGGGCTTCGTAGAGAATGTTTTAAAAGATTTCACTACTATTGATATTTTAGTAAACAATGCTGGTATTACCAGAGACAATCTTTTACTTCGTATGAGTGAACAAGACTGGGACTTGGTTATAAAAGTAAATTTGAAATCAGTTTTTAATATGACTAAGGCACTGCTACAGCATTTTATGAAAAATCGTGCAGGCTCTATCATAAATATGGCTAGTGTAGTAGGTGTAGGTGGTAATGCGGGACAAGCTAACTATAGTGCTTCTAAAGCTGGCATCATTGGTTTCACTAAAAGTATAGCTCAGGAAATAGGATCTCGTAATATTCGCTGCAATGCTTTAGCTCCTGGTTTCATAGAGACTCCTATGACTGCTCAGCTACCAGATGATATAAGAAATGATTGGATGAATAAAATACCATTAAAAAGAGGTGGTACCCCAGATGATGTGGCTAATGTAGCACTGTTCTTAGCTAGTGATTTATCAAGCTATGTGAGTGGACAAGTGATAAACGTGTGTGGTGGCATGAGAATGTGAGACTCTCGTTAGAGAATTTCCACTTATAAATACAATTTTATGTTTTTTAACTTTCTATATAAATTTATTTAATAGCTAATCTATGAAAATCATACTACCTTATAGTCCATGGTGGTTATTATTATTTGCTGTTATATCTGTAGGATTAGCTCTTATTTTATATTATAAAAATCCCTATGATATTTTATCTGATTTGTGGAAAAAAATATTATTGATTAATCGTAGCATCGCTTTTTTTTTACTTTTTTTCTTACTTTTATCTCCTTTTATAGAGAAGAATAAAAAAATTATTTATCCTCCAGAAATAATTACTCTCGTAGACAATTCTCAATCTATCAGTATAGATCCTTTACATACATCTATAGAACCCAAAGTAATGAATCTTATCAATAAACATTCTAAAAATATTATATTTGATAATTATTCATTTTCAGATAATCTCTCAAATGATTTAAAATTTTCCTTTGATGGCAAAGCTACTAATTTATTTGATGCATTACGATTAGCACTACTCCATTCCAATGAAAAAGAAAACATTAAAGCAATATTATTATTTACTGATGGTATAAATACTCAAAATGATGACATACATTTACTATTTAATCAATTTAAAGTACCTATTTACACTATAGCATTAGGAGATACTACTATACATACAGATCTACAGTTAACTAAAATTCAGTGCAATGACAAAATACCTATCGGTAGCACTTTCCCAATAGAGGTAGTACTAAATGCTAGGCAAGCTAAAGGTAAGTCATCTAAATTGCAAATTTTTTTTGATGATGAGCTACTACATGATGAAATCATTAATATAAATTATGATAATTTTTCTAAAATAATTACCATACAAGCTACAGCAAAAAGTGAAGGATTGCATAGTATAAAAGCAACATGGCACCAGATAGAAGAAGAAAAAAATATTATTAATAATTCTGAGATTAAAACAATAGAAATCATTAAACAAAAATATAAAATCGGTCTTTTGTCATGTGTTACTCATCCTGATATAGGTGCTATTAATAGAGCTCTCAGCAGCATTTTATTAAATGAAGTTATGCTAATCAGGCCTGGTAAAGATCAGTTACCAGATGATTTAGATGTTTTAATAATTTATCAACTAAATACTAATTGTCTAAGTAAACAAATCATAGAACAGCTCAAGTCATCTCCTACTCCACTATGGCTATTCATTGGAACTCAAACTCAGATACCTCTGGCTACGTCTTTTGTGCCATGGCTTGGTAATTTAATCAATAGCAGCTATATAGAATCACAAGTAAAAGTAAATGAGCAATTCCCTTATTTTCAATTAACTGATGATGAAATAACTTTTTTCGAAAACACATCGTCTATTATAACTTTATATCCAAGGAATCTGGTTAATAATAAATTCACCACCATCTTTTACCAAAAGATAGGCAAAGCTACTACTAGTAATCCAGTAATGTTTTTTTATCCAGTAAACAATAAAAATATTGCTGTTTTTGTCGGTGAAGGTATTTGGAGATGGCGTGTAAATGCTCTAAATAATAATTCTAATGCTTTTGATTCTTGGGTAACTAAAACAATCAATTATTTATTGAGTACAAACAATGATAATAGATTCAGAATAATAGCTAAATCTATTTATCAAAGTACTGAAGCTATCAATATACAAGCAGAATTATTAAATCAAAGTGGAGAATTGATAAATACCCCTGAAGTGCAAATCAGCATTAATTCTAATAAAGGATTTTCTGGTAATTTTTTCTTTGCTAAAACTGGCAATGCATATACTCTTTCTTTAGGTCTATTACCACCAGCCACATACACATATTCGGCTACAGTTTTATCTCCCCAGAATGCATTGACTGCTAAAGGTACATTCATAGTAGAACAATCAGATATAGAAATGCAAAATTTAACTGCCGATCATAATTTATTAAAAGATATTGCTAGAGCATCTGGTGGTAAGTTTTTCACTTTTGCTAGTTTAGATTCATTAGATAATATATTGCTATCAGAACAAATAAATCAAACTTATTTCACTATAGAAAAAAGTACTAGCCCTATACTACAATCTTGGATATATTTGTTAGTCATCATAGTATTATTAGCTTTTGAATGGTTTATCAGAAAATATATGGGAGGTTATTGATAATAATTTTTTCTTAAAATCATATTCTATTTATTAAAATATATTTATTCAATTATTCTACTAGCTATCTCATATAGCTCAGCTGGCAACAAACTCCTCATACAATCAAAATGTTTTTTAGGACATTCATTAAAGCCTAGTTTAGAGCAAGGACGACAAGACACATTATTATTTTGGAAATATTCATGCATTATATCAAAATCTATTGGGTAGAAAGGATACATTCCAAATTCTGGTACTGTATTGCCCCATATAGATATCATATTTTTACGCAACGCAGCAGCTAGATGCATCATACCTGTATCATTACTGATAACTAATTGTGCATTATCTAAAACATAAGCTGATTCTGTAATTGATAAATTACCACAATAATTAATGACTTTATCTCTCAATAGTTCGTTAATATATTCTCCCTCTTTTTTTTCCGAATCTCCACCTAATATTATCACTGGTAATGGTGATAGTTTACAAAATTCTACAATATATTCTGTTGGATATTTTTTAGTAAAATACGTGCCTCCTATAGCAAAAGCGATAAACTTTTCTGGTAAATAATAATTAAAACTAAAAATATTAGGGAAAAAAAAGTCTAATCCTTCACCATCATACGATATATTAAAATATTTAGCTCCTTTGAAATACCTTAACGCTACATTCTGTATTGATGTTCGCCTTTTAGTTTTAATCATTATAAACTTTTTAATATTTTTTTTGGGGAAAGAAGAAAATTCTACAGGTAGATTAGCTTTGAGCCATAAACTTCTAAAATTTTTATGTAAATCAATTAAAAAATCAAAATTTTCCCTAATAAGTTTATCAAAAATTTCTTTGGGCCCTTGGTCTACTGTCCATAATTTATCAATATATGGATTATGCAAATAAATATCTTTATAAATATTTTTTGTTAAAAAATGAATTTCTGTATTATTAGTTTGCTTTTTTAAGCAGCGAATAACAGGTGTAGTGAGTAATATATCTCCTATAGACGAAAGTCTAACAATTAGTATCTTCATATGTATTTTTGCAAAAATATAATTTTTTTACAAAAAAATGAAAAAATAAAGGGTTCAATATAGATTGAACCCTTTAAAAAAATATGTTTTAATAAATTAAAAAGGATTTACTTCTAAGCCTTCTTCCAAATCTTCTTGAGTAAATTCTTCTGTAACTGTACTATTAGATATATTTTCAATAGTTTCATTAGCTTTTTCTGCTTCTATCTCAGCCAATTGTTCCTCAGTATATTGCCACCATGGGTTGAAAGCATACCATTGATCTGGGTATTTTCTAATCATACTCTCCAGTTCATCAGTAAATCTTTGAGTATTTACTTGTATATCCTTTTCAGGATCACCTGTTTTTACCAACTCTATAGGAGGTTTTATTATCAACTTATATTTCCCATTTTCACATCTTATGTTATACATAGGCACTACAGGTGAGCCTAATCTCATAGATAGTAAAGCTGGTCCTTTAGCTGCCCATTTATATCTACCCATATATTTCACTCTAACACCATCATCAAATTTCTGATCAGATAATATGATAAGTATGCCATTTTGTTTCAAAAATTTAATAAGTGCTACGCCAGTACTACGAGCTTCACTTTGTGGTATACCTTTAATGCCAATTCTACTTCTAAGCGTATTAAATTTTTCTTCAATTTTAGGGTCATCAGCTTCTCTCATTATTGTAGCACAATTGGGAAATCCTATTAATGATAGAGCGTGAGTTATAGTAAGGAATCCACCCAGATGAGCTGTCAAACCTATAACTCCTTTACCCTGATTATATGCTTCCTCTAAATATTCTTTCCCTATTACTTCATCAAAAAATTCATCATAATCTGGCAATTTTTTTTTAGCACTATAATATGCCATGTCTATGAACATATCTTTGTAAAATTTCAGTATATTATCTACTTTTTTTTCTAATTCTCTATTGCTTAGAGCATTATCATATAAAATTTGTAAATTGGTACGTAAAACATATTTATGTTTCCTATGCACTAATAAACGCATAAAAAAACCAATAATAGCTTTATGAACTTTAGGAGGTAATATCTTAGCATTGAAGAGCAATAAATTTATAACTCCACGGCCTAAAATGTTATCTGATCCTTCACGTTTAATAATTTTAGAAATAAAATTTTTTTTCATATATTAATTTTTGTTTAATTCTCTCAGAGCAGCTTTATTTACCTTACCTGTGCCTGTTTTAGGCAATTCATCTAAATATTCAATCTCTTTAGGTACTTTAAATTTAGCTAAATTTTCTCTCATATATTCTAATAAATATTGTTTAGGAAAAACTACCCCTTCGCGCAAGACGATGAAGCATTTCACTACCTCACCTCTTAGCTGATCAGGTACACCAATAGCTGCAGCTTCTTTGACACAAGGATGTTTGAGTAATAACTCTTCTATCTCAGCAGCCCACACTAGTTCGCCACCTACCTTAATAGTATCTTTAGATTTGCCAATGATATAGAAATTACCCTCTTCATCTTGTCTAGCTA
>LUZL01000170.1 GCA_001603615.1 Bacteroidales bacterium Bact_20
ATAGCCGCGATGACTTTATTCTTTGGGATAATGAATATTTCAATATAAAACTTGTAAATGTTAGACGAAAAGTCGAGTTTATTAATAATGAAAAGAAATATTATCTTTGCACTGTTGCAAGTGGCACTTTTAAGTATTTAGATAATACAGCTAAGGTTGGCGAGAGTTTTATCGTAACATCACTTTGTGAAAATGTGGAAATTAGAGGAAAGGGAAGGCTCCTAGTAGTCGAATCTTATAAATAAAATGGATAAAGATTTTTATAATTGTAAAGTATTAACCAAAAAGCCAGCTGACTTTGATGAAAAGTGGGCCAGATGGTTAAAAGAAGTACATGATGTTAAAAACCATGTTGAAATAGTGGATACAGATACACGTCTTGATGGCTTTGGAAAGATTATAAGCTTTTATTATGACAGTGTAAGTAACGCTAAAATCTATGCTAAACTTTATTTAAGATGGGAACCAAATAGGGCAGTTGTGGCATATTATCATGGCCATAATAGTTTTATTGATAATGCTGATAATGATTGGCATTGCATGAATTTGGTTGCAGCAGGGTTTAATGTTGTAGCTATAGATATGCGTTTCCAAAATGGTAAAGTAATCGATAATAACAAATATCGCTACATAGAATACCCTTCAGCTTGCTATAATATCGATGATTTAGAAACTTGTTATAATAAATACCTAGATCAAGATGCTCTAAAAGTACTTGATATTATTAAAGATCCAACTATCTTTAAAGATATCAATGGTACTCCTTTAGCTAGTATGCCGCTCTTAGTTGGGGGTCCTAGTCAAGGAGGAGGATTATCACTTATGGTAAGTTCAATGAGTGATTATGATATTGTAGCATCACTATCTGACCTACCAAGTGATTGTGCTATTAAAGATAGAATAATCAATCGTGAGGGCAAATACGGGGTTATAAAAGACTTTCTAGAGGACCATCCAGAGTTAACTGATGTTGTTATGAATAACCAAGATTACTTTGATGTAATCAATATGACTGATAAAATTAGGGCTCAAGTTATCGCGTCAGTTGGCCTAGATGATGATACTTGCCCACCAAAATATTTCTATCAAGCCTATAAAAAGATTAAAACTAACAAACATCTTGATAAATATCCTGGTTTTGGTCACGGTGGATTTGAAGAAATACACCTTCCAAAGAAGATAAAATTTGCTAAAAAGGCCTTAAAATGTGATTATTAAGCAAATATTATTAAGTAAATATTTCCTATTTTGATTATAAAAATTATTATGCATCTAATATTTTTGGATGCATATTTTTTATTTTGTTATATAATATTTTAAAAAAAGGATATGAAAATGATTAAACTTTATAAACCAAAACTAAATGAATTATGGTATCGTAAAGCGTTACTTATAGACTTCGATACAATGAGCTTTAATCATGCATATGGAGGAACTATTGAGTTTAGTGAATCTGATTGGCGTGATTGGTACAGTTACTGGGTAGAAGGTAATGATAGATTCTACCGCTATATTGTGAATGAAGCGGGTGAATTTGTGGGCGAGGCTGCTTATCACTTAGATTGTGAAACTAATAGATGTATCATTAGTATTATAATTTCTGCGAAATTTCGTAACCAAGGTTATGGTAGCGAAGCCTTAGATAAACTTTGCAGCGAAGCAAAAGAGCGAGGAATAAGTGAAGTTTATGATGATATCGCTATAGATAACCCATCAATTAATCTGTTTTTAAAGCATGGTTTTATTGAAGTAGATAGGAATACTGAAATTGTATTATTAAAAAAGGTATTATAGTTAAGAGGAAATAATCCCTTTTCATTAATTTATCAAAGTATAAAAAATGAATGGAAATAATTGTTTGCAAATCTTTATCGTTTGTGATAAAATAGCAAAGTGCGACGCGAGGAGATCAAGATGAATAATAAGGAACAAAGGCACATTAAAAGACCAATTAGAAGAACATTACTAATTTATAGCATTATTTTCTTGCTACTTTTAAGTTGTGCGATTACAATGCTATGTT
The DNA here is from genome assembly GCA_001603615.1 of Bacteroidales bacterium Bact_20. GTDB lineage: Bacteria > Bacteroidota > Bacteroidia > Bacteroidales > DTU049 > DTU049. Next base: position 2,024 of record LUZL01000170.1, read on the forward strand.
ATTATGCGTTCTCTAAAGCCCTTTATTCAACATACAATAACGATATTGAACATGTTATCACTTATGTTGAAAATAACATTGATAGTGATGACTTGAGAGAATGTTTAGAAAAAAGGGAAACATCTTTAAAATACCAAGAAGCTCAACAATTCCTAAATGGCATAATTGATGATTTAGGACTTGAATACTTATATTTAGTTATTCCAACTGAAGATTTGATGATAAATGTCATTTCCGC
>LUZL01000171.1 GCA_001603615.1 Bacteroidales bacterium Bact_20
ATCTGATTCAGAAAATATTGGAATCCCGTCAGGATACAGTTTGCCTGCTAGCTCTGCTGGATATTTTCTATCATCAATATCTGGTATTTGTGCAGCTGTGAAAGCGACAACATTATAACTCTCATTGTCTCTATAATAAACATTAAAATTGTGAAAATCACGTCCTGCCGCACCGAGGATCAATACATTTCTTTTCATAAATATATATTTTTGCTTTTTGCAAAAGTAGTTTATTTTTTTCATTAAAAAAAATAATATTCTATATAATAAACAAACTCTTATATAAAACTTAAAGTTTTATATTTATACTATTGAAAAGTATAATTAGTCTAAAATTATGTGTTTGAATTATATGATTGATTGTTAAAGGCTACATTTGTTAAGGATTAGGTATTTGTTTTTTTAGCAAATTACCATTACTATCAAAAAACATTTTTGCAATTATTTTGCCATTTTGATCATATAGAGTCCATTCTCCTACTTTAGCAGTATTTTTGTAATAACCTATAGTGGCTATTTGTCTATTAGGATGATATTCTACGAACTTACCATCAGGTAATCCATTGACAAAAAATTGTTCTCTTTCTATGCTACCATATCTATTATAAAATTTCCATAGTCCTTCCTGTTTTTCATTTTTATACACTCCCTCAGATACAGGCTTACCTGTCTCACTGTATTCTATCCAATAGCCGTTTTTTAATCCCATTTTATAATTACCCTCATATAATTTATTACCATTTTGTAAATAAAAAACATCAGAACCATTTTTTAAATTATCTTTATAATTAGTTTGATATTTTAATGATCCATTAGGATAATAACCTTTCCATAGTCCATCCATTAATCCATTTTTAAAATACCCTTCATGTTGTACTTTACCGTTTTCGTACCAACTAACCCAATATCCATCTTCTTTATCATTAGTGAAATTACCTTCTCTTTGTTTATTACCAGATTCATACCATGCTACCCATTTCCCCTCTCTTAGTCCATTTTTATAATTGCCCTCTCTCCACTTTTCGCCAGTTTCGTAGTAATATGTCCAAAGTCCATCTGGTTTGTCATTAACAAACATACCTATACTGCCAAGTTTTCCAGTAGGATGATAAAATTTCCATAAACTATCATGTTTTTCATTTACGATTTTACCTTCCATTTCTAAAAATCCATTTTTATACCACCAGCGGCAGTATCCATTTAGGCTATCATTTATATATAAACCTTCAAATTCTTTGTTCCCATTATCGTAATACGAGACTGCTTTTCCTTGACGTAGTCCATTATCATAATAAATACTATCTTTTATGATTCCATTGATATGGTAGCTAAGGTATAAACCTTGCTTTTTACCAGCTAAATGGCTGTATTGCTCTTTAATATTGCCGTTTTCATACCACGAATAGCATGGACCTGTATCTTGATTTTCTTCTTTTGCTAGTTTACCATTGGCATAATAGTATTTCCAAATACCAGCTTTTTGATCATCTTTATAAAATCCCTCAAGAGCTTTTTGTCCATTACCATGATATAACTCATATGGACCATCTTTTTTGCCATTTTTATATGTTATTTTAGAAATGAGAGTTCCCTGAGTAGTGTATGTTTTGTGCTCCCCATCCATCTGTCCATTTACTACATTCCATTCTTCTATTTTGTTACCTAATGAGTCATAAATAATCACTGGACCATTCTCGGGACTAATAATTTTCCATAATTTACCATTATCGAAATAATATTCCCATTGTCCTATCATTTTCCCTTCAGAAAAATATTGTTTACTTTGGATATTGCCATTTTCATGATACAGTATCCATTGACCATCTGGTTTACGATTTTTTATCTGTCCAGTCAGTTTCAAAGAGTTTGGATATAGATAATAAGCTTTTATAGGACCATTTTCTTTTTCTTCTATAATATAGATGTCTCCATTAGGATAATATTGCTTCCATGTACCTATTTCTAATCCACTATTATCATATTCACCCTCCATAGAGAGCTGCCCATTGTGGTAGTAAAAAAACCATTTACCCACACGAGTGCTATCAGGTAATAGAATGGTTCCTTTTTCTTTTATTTGACCATCAGGGTAAGTAGTTACTATTTTTGTTTTTTTCTGTGCAATAGCAGGATTCATTAATGCTATTAGCAAAAATATTAAAAAGTAAGAACGCATTTTTTATTACAAATGTAATAAAAATTTCAAAAATAAATTAAGCAAAATTAAAAAGCCATAGCTTCTAATTTTTCTATTCTTTTCTCTATAGGAGGGTGAGTAGAAAAGAGTGCTTGCAGACCACCTTTTTTGAAAGGATTGATTATAAGCATATGAGTAGCAGATGGATTGATGTCTTGCTCTGTTGCTGGTTTAGCTTTAGCATAACTATTCATTTTTTTTAGAGCATTAGCTAGATACATAGGATTTCTCGCAAGTTTAGCACCTTTTTCATCGGCAGCATATTCTCTAGTACGTGAAATAGCTAATTGTATGATCATAGCTATGATAGGCGTGAGTATAATCATTATTAGTGTAGCTAATAAATTACCTATTCCACCACCATTTCTATCTCCACCGAAAATATTAGCAAAATAAGCTAGGCGAGCAAGCATAGAAATAGCACTAGCTATAACAGCTGCCAACGAAGAAATAAGTATATCTCTATTTGTGATATGTGCTATTTCATGTGCGAGGACACCTTTGATTTCATTTTGATCTAATATATCTAGCAATCCTTTGGTGACAGCTACAGCACCATGCTTAGGACTACGCCCTGTAGCAAAAGCATTTGGTACATTAATATTAGATATATATACTTTGGGTTTTGGGATACCAGCTTCTGCAGCTAATTCGTCTACTATTCTATGTAATTGTGGTGCTTCTGCTTCACTAACTTCTCTAGCTTTAAACATAGACAATGCTATTTTGTCAGAGTAAAAAAATGATATTCCATTCATTAGTAAAGCAATAAAAAATGCAATCATCATCCCACTTTCACCACCAATTAAAAAACCTACTCCCATAAACAGAGCAAACATTAAGCCTAATAAAAAAGCTGTTTTTACGTAATTCATAATTATTTTTTTTGTTTTCAATTCTCAAAATATGTGCCAAATTTGGATTTTTAATTATAAGCAGTAGTATATGCTCTAAATTTTTCAATAAGTAAATGAAGATCTAAAGGTAAATCGCTATTGAAAAAAATCTCATCATTGGTAATAGGATGAATAAAGCCAAGAGTTTTAGCATGTAGAGCTTGACGAGGACATATTTTGAAAGCATTGGAAATAAACTGTTTAAAGTTACCACCTGAGTTCATATAAATTATGCTGTTGCCACCATAATCTTCGTCATTAAACAGTGGATGACCTATGGCTTTCATATGAGCGCGAATTTGATGTGTACGGCCAGTGAAAAGTTTACATTCTATAAGTGTTGCAAAGCCATAGCGTTCTATAACTTTATATTTAGTATGGCTATATTTACCATTATTTTCATTACTACTTAGTGCCATAATTCTCCTATCTCTAGAATCACGAGACAGGTAACCAGTAATTTCTCCCTCGTTATCTTCTATATCCCCCCATACAACTGCGATATATGTCCTATTGACAGTATGCTCAAAAAATTGTTTAGAAATAAATTGTTGCGCGAATTCATTCTTAGCTACCACTAGTAAGCCACTAGTATTTTTATCAATTCTATGTAATAAAAGAGGAAATTGATCCACCTTTAGTACATTCTGGAAATAATAAAGAAGCCCATTAAGTAGAGTACCAGAATAATTATTATAACCAGGATGTACAACGATACCTGCAGGTTTATTAATAACAATCACATCATCATCTTCATAAACAATAGATAAATCCATTGGTTCAGGTAAAACCTCACTAGGAGCGGGTGGATGAGGTAGCATCACACGAATTGTATCACCAGGCTTCACTTTGTAATTAGATTTCCTAGGTATGTCATTTACCAAAATACATCCTGCCTCTGCAGCATTTTGTATCTTAGTTCTACTAATACTTTCTATCTTTTGAGTTAGAAATTTATCAATACGCATCAGAGATTGCCCAGGATCAACAACGAATTTATAATGTTCATAAAATTCATCATTAAACTCTATTACTTCATTGTCTTCATTCATATATTGGTGAAAATCATTAAAAAATAAAAAATTTTTTTATCTATTAACAAGATAATATGCTTCTAAACCCTCCTGTAGCCATTCTAAAAATGCATTGGGATTTTTGTTATATCCATATAACTCATTCAATATTCTGCCATTATGATCCATAATGACATACATAGGTTGAGATTGTCTTTTCACTAAAGAATATTCTAAGAAACTCCATTTATCGCCAATAGTGCGAAGTTTAGTTTTAATATTACCATCATCAATAGTAATAGCCTGCTCTACAGGTAGTAAAGTTTTGTCATCTACATATAGAGAAACTAATACAAAATTATTTTCTAAGAAATCTTTAACTTTAGGATCTGTCCATACACTAGCCTCCATTTCCCTACAATTAACACATCCATAACCGCTAAAATCAATTAAAATGGGCTTATTCACATTTCTAGCAAATTCAATTGCTGGCGTTAAATCTTTATAATTAGCTTTCACATGCTGATCATTCATATTAAAATCTTGAGTATAAATAGGTGGGAGGAAAGCTGAAACACCTTTTAATGGTGCTCCCCAAAGGCCAGGAATCAAATAAAAAGTAAATGCAAAAGAAGCTAAAGCCAAGAAAAATCTGATAACACTCAAATGTTGCTTCTTCTCTTCTCCTTTGAATCTAATAACGTCTAGGAAATAAAGTCCCATAATGAAAGCTATACCTACCCATATCACGATAAATATTTCTCTATCTAAAATACCCCAATGACTAGCTAAATCTGCTACAGATAAAAATTTAAATGCAAAAAATAACTCAATAAAACCTAATGTAACTTTCACAGTATTCATCCATCCACCAGATTTTGGTAGATTAGATATCATTTGTGGGAAAAGAGCAAAAAGTGTAAAAGGTAATGCTAAAGCAATAGAAAAACCCAACATACCTATAAATGGGGCTAAATATCCTTCTGTGATCGCCTCTACCAGAAGAGTTCCTATTATAGGGCCTGTACAACTAAAAGAGACAAGCACTAAGGTAAAGGCCATAAAGAATATGCTCAATAATCCAGTAGCCCTTTCAGCTCTTCTATCCATAGCATTAACCCAGGAGCTAGGCAGAGTCAAATCAAAACCACCAAAAAAAGCAATAGCAAAAACTAGTAATAGTACAAAGAAAAATAAGTTAAACCATGGATTGGTAGATAAAGCATTTAGTGCATTAGCACCGAAAATTATGGTAATCAATAATCCCAGAGTTACATAAATAATAATTATAGAGAGGCCATAGATAATAGCATCTTTTATTCCTTTCTTTTTATTTCTTTTAATAAAAAAACTAACTGTAAGTGGTATCATAGGCCAGACACAAGGGGTTACTAATGCTACTAAACCACCTAAAAGTCCAGCAAAAAAAATACCCCAGAGAGATCTATTTGAATGTTTTGCTTCTGAACGTTCAACCAGATATTGAGCATTATAAGCTTGCATAGCTGAATCCAATGGATTGATACCAAATATTTTTGTATAAATAGATGTATCTACCTCTGTTGTTAATTTACTGGTATCAGCGTTAGTAAGTAAATTGTTTTGTTCATTAATATCATTATCACTATTAACGATGCTTGAGAGTTGAGGTTTATATAGAGATCCATCAATAGGTATTAGAAAATCTTTTTTTACCATCACACACATACCATCATGCAAACATGCTTGTCCAGAATAATAAACTTCAATATTAAATGGCTCTGGTTTTAAAATTTTAATTTTTTGTGTAAAGGTAGCCTTGCCCTCAAAAAAAGTAGTAGTAGCTCCTAAATCAGGTTCATATTTAGATTTTGGTTTAGGAGATTCTGTAGTACTACCTATCAATTTATAAGCTGGATTTTTTTCAAAAATAAATTCTCCAGGTAGAGCACCTTTAGTTTTCAATGAATATAAGCACCATCCATCTTGTATGGAAACGTTAAAAATAATATTTGCTTCGTCATCAGAAATTTTTTTTACTTCATAACTCCAAGATGTAGGCTCCTGTGCAAATATAAAAATTGGAAATAAAAGTAACCAAATTATCTTTCTAATCATATTAAGAAAAAATTTTTAATTATTTTTTTACAAAATTAAAAAAACTCAGTAAATCATAATTAATTAAATATAAATAAAATCAAAATTTTTTAATATATTTACAAGAATAAATCAAGTAATTCAATAACTTAGAAATATTAAATTTTTTTATTTTTATTAGCAAATTTATAGGAAAGACCAATACCAAAAATTTCTTTAAATTGTGTACGAGGTCCCTTTTTATCTATAATGCCATCATTATTAGAATCTATTTCTATCATAATGTCATCATCATATATTAAATGTGCGTTAAAAGTAGCAGTTAGAAATTTAGTAATTTTCATAGACAATAATACTTCATAGTCTACGTCAATATTTTGAGGTTTATGTAAATAATTAGAAAATAAATCTATTTTTGTTTTTAGAGTTATATTATCAGCGATATTTTTATTAAATGCTATTCTAATGTATCCACCCATTTCACTTCTCATATTTTTACCCTTAGTTATAATATTCCCTAATGTATCATAAATGGCTGGTTCTACACCAAAAGCTCCAGCATTAGCTAATGTTTGATTATTTACAAAAGTAAATTTACCTGTAATAGGAGATATGAAAGCTGTAATAAAATCTTTGGGTTTATAATCTATTCCTGCAGCTATATATAAGTATGCAGGAGACATAAAATTAGATATTATCACTGAATCATTAGGATAGTTATATCCAGGTGTCATTTGAGTTTTGAAAGTTAGTAAAGAAGATATATATAAATTTTTAGAAATTTCTCTACCATATTTTGAAAATAATTCTATCCTATCATCAGTTTTTCTGAGATTTTCTTTCCCTTCTATAAACATTCCATATCCGATATCTAGTGAGTTGTCCCATGAATTTTTATTTTTTAAATAATTAGCATTTACGCTGATCAAACCATTAGCAGAAATATTATTTTGCCCTCCAGCGGCCCAATTAGTTAAGCTAGATTGTGAAAAATTTATAGAGATTAATCCATTGATTTTCCATCCTCGCAAAGTATCTTTTGTTTTTTTTCTAAGATCTTTTTCGTAATCAGTTATTTGTCCATTAATGAAATTAATAACAAATAGCGATAATAAAATAATAAGTATATTTTTTTTCATAAAATGTTTTTCTGTAAAAATATAAAAAAAATTAAAAGCTATAAATTTTATAATTTTGTAAAAAAATTTTTAACAAATTAAATAATTTTAAAAAACTATGATAGATAAGCTAAAAGAACTTTATAACAAATTTAAAGAAATAGAGCTGAAACTGCAATCACCTGAAGTGCTAAATGATATGCAGCAATATATTAAACTTAGCAAAGATTATAAAGATTTAGAACCTATAGCCAAAGCATACATTGATTATGATAACATACTAAAAGGTATAAATGAAGCTAAAGATCTACTATCAAATAGTAATGATGCTGAGCTGAAATCTATTGCTAAAGAAGAATTAACCAGTTTAGAAGAAAAAAGAGAACAAATAGAAGAAGAAATAAAAATAATGCTTCTACCAAATGATCCTCAAGATGCCAAAAATGCAATTATAGAAATCAGAGCTGGTACAGGTGGTGATGAAGCTAGCATTTTCGCTGGAGATCTTTTCAGAATGTATAGCAGATATGCTGAACAAAAAGGATGGAAGGTGGAAATAGTGAATTATACTGAGGGTACAGCAGGCGGCTATAAAGAAATTATTTTTAACGTTATAGGAGCTAATGTTTATGGTACATTGAAATTCGAATCAGGTGTGCATAGAGTACAACGAATTCCTTTAACAGAATCTCAAGGTAGAGTGCATACATCAGCAGCATCTGTAGTTGTATTCCCTGAAGCAGATGAGTTTGATGTGAAAATAGATGAGAAAGATATAAAAAAAGAAATTTT
>LUZL01000172.1 GCA_001603615.1 Bacteroidales bacterium Bact_20
GAATCTATACTTACAACTTTTACATTGATAGACTTGCCTACCATCACTAATACCAGCTTTAGATACATGCTCATAATCACATCTAGGACAGATAGGAGCAGTAGATAAAATCTTTATTCTTTGATAATCTAGAGCTGTCAACTTATTTTCTGTGAGAAATTCGTAGAGATTATCTAGGAATTCGCGTTTGCCTTCTTTGGTTAGAGTCAGCATTTCTGCTATAACTTCTGATGAATATTCCATAATTTTTTTAATTTTTTCAAAAGTAATTAAAATATTTAACATGAAAAGTTAAACATAAATGTTTTATTCAAAAGTTTTTGTTTTTTAAATGTGAGCAATAATCTTTTAGATTATTGCTCACATTTATTTTCCCCACAATTCCATCCTCTATCATTTTTCTTTTATCATTTCTTATTTTACAAAAACAAATCTATTAATATTCTATCCATTATTAACCATCCCTCTTCAGTTAAATAAATCTTATTATTTTTTTTAATCAGATATTCACTTGGTATCTTTTCAGATTGTTTTATAAAATATTGAATCACATTTTTATCAAATCTTTTAGCTAATTCATTCACATCTATGCCATCTTTTAGTCTTAACCTTGTCATTATATATTCATTAAATATATTTTTCTCATTTAATATTTCATATTCCAAATCTATATTATTATTTTCTAATGTTTTATTATAATTCCTTAATGATGCTGTGTTCCACATTCTTACAGGATGAATATAGCTATGTGCTGAAGGTCCTAATCCTAAGTAATTTTTTTGTGTCCAGTATGAAATATTATGTTTACTTTGATAGTTTGGCAAAGAAAAGTTAGATACTTCATAATGTTCATAGCTATGATTTTTAGCATATAAATACCATTGGTAAATATTTGTTAGTGTATCATTATCATTTTGCATTATTTCAGGGTGTTCGTTTACTAGTTTTGATAATCTTGTTTTCTTTTCTATTGTTAAAATATATGATGAGAAGTGTGGTATATTGTAGTCTGATATTAGTTGAAAATTATTTTGTAAATCTTCTATATTTTCATCTGGTAAACCAATTATAAAATCTAGGCTTAGATTATTTATTCCTATATTTTTTATTATTTCTATTGCATTAATTATTTGTTCTGTATTATGTTTGCGTCCTAAAAATTTAAGATGTTTTTCATTAATATTTTCTACACCAAGGCTTACTCTATTTATGCCCAAATCTTGCCATCCTTTTACTAATTCTTTTGTTATATCTTCTGGATTAGCTTCTATTGTTATTTCTATGTTTTCATCTAATTGATGATTTTTATTTATCTCATTAAATATTTTTGATAAATCAATTATTGATAGCATAGATGGAGTGCCACCTCCTAAGTATATTGTTTTTAGCTTATCGGATAATAAAAAATCTTTTAATTTTATTTCATTTATCAAAGCTTCTACAAATTGATTTTTTGCATTATCATTTAGATATAATGTGGAGTAGAATGAGCAATATGGACATCTATATCTACAAAATGGGATATGTATATACAAATGTTCTGCTTTGGAGTAGTCGTAATCAGACAATATTAGGGTTATATTATCTAATATTTTATTATTCATTTAAATATTTTTAAATTATCTAGTTGATATATGGTTGAGAAGTATAATTATTTTTTCAGTTCTTTAATTACTTCTAAAGGATTATAAGCTTTGAAAATAGAAGTGCCTGCTACTATTATATCTACGCCAGCATTAATTAATTCTTTAGCATTTTCTAAATTTATTCCTCCATCTATTTCTATTAGGCAATTTAATTTTTCTTTTTCTATAAAATTGCTTAGTTTCTCAACTTTTTTGATAGTAAAGGGTAAAAATTCTTGTCCTCCAAATCCTGGATTTACTGACATTATTAATACGAAATCTATATAAGGTAAATTGTCATATATGAGTTCTACAGAAGTAAATGGATTTAATACTAAGCCTGCTTTTACATTATTGTTTTGTATTTTTTGTATTAATGAATGATGATGTATGTTTTGTTCTACATGGACGCTGATCATTGATACACCTATATTAAACAATCTATCAAAATATTGCTCAGGTTTCTCTACCATCAGATGAACGTCTAATGGTTTTTCACAAATAGTAGCTACTTGCTCTATCAGTGGAAATCCTATTGAAATATTTGGTACGAAATGTCCATCCATTACATCTATATGTAGATAGTCTGCTTCGCTAATGTTGATGAGTTCTATTTCTTTTCTTAAATCTAAAAAATTTGCTGATAATAATGATGGAGCTACTTTTATTTGTTTTTTAATCATAAATAATTCTCTTTATATTGTTTCAAAATTAACTATAAATTCTAATATTTTAAATAATAATTTGGTAAATGATTATTTGAGGAGAAATATTATTTAGAAATTATAAGTAACTCCTGCCACAAAATTAATCTTATAGCTAGGTAGATGCCAGTAGTAATATTGTGGTTTACTCAATATATTGTATACATTTAGGTAAAAAGATAGAGAATTATTAAATAAATATTCTACTCCTGCATTCCAATCTACAAATGGAGAAAGCTCAATAGTTTCAGTTGAAAAGTCAGGTTTTATCTGGCAAGCATATCTTTTGCCAATGAATGACACATTAGTACCTACAATGAATTTTTTAGCAAAAAGATATTTTATATCTATGGTAGATATTATATTAGGTTCATGCCATGGTTTATCTTCAGTTTTAGTTTCTATATAGTTATATTTAAAAAATAAATTAATATTTAGTTTATCGCTATAATATTTGAAATTAGCAAAAGGAGTAAGCACTGTGGTAGTATCATAAATGACATTAAATCTAGTATATGGTCTAAATAGTGTATCATTTATAAAATATGCATATTCATTTGTTTTGCCATAGTTAGCACCAATTTCAAATTGTAATTGATTAAATAATTTACTCACTAATGATCCTGAGAAATATTGACGCCAAATTACAGGAGTTGGTTTAATAAATTGATGAATAAAAGGATTTAAATGATACAGTGAGTCGAGTGAATACACATCCGTGAAGCTACCATATTTGGCATGTAATTCGAAAATTTCAGGTACAAAAATTAATTTGCCTGCTATATATGGAAAAACTCTAACTTTACCAATAGAATCTGCTATTACATCAAAGGTGGCTCCTAGTTTCAATGACCATATTTTTTCTTGTAATTGATATGAAAGCAGGGTGTTTAAAACTCCAAAATTATATTTCTCTATTGTATTATCTTCAAAGAAATGATTATACTTCAGATAAATTCCTGGTGTCTGAGTAATATTTTTAAATGGCAGCCATTTAACATTTTGATAAATATTAGCTGATGCACCTACTCTATATTCATTATTTTTCAGATATGTAGGTAGCATGGTCCCTGATATATTATATTCTTGTTTTAAATCATTAGGATTATTTGAATTTGTAATAGCATTAAAATTGAAGTTTATTAAATTATATCTTTGCAGATAATCTTTTTTAGTCAGAGTATCATCTGGATATTCAGATTGTCTAAAGCCATAATAGTGAATAATTTTTGCTTGGTATCCAGCTGATAATGTGAGAGTAAATCTATTTTTTATCCATTCTACATATCCATTTATGTTATGCTCCCAATGATTAGGGTTACCATAATTAGAAATTTTACCATAAAATCCATTACCATCATAAGAGACACCATAATTGGTTTTTGTTTTAATAGAATTAGCTAGAGAGAGGTGCCATTCTGCCATTTTATTTCCCATACCAAATTTAGCGTAGTTAGAATTGATATGATCTATTGGCTCTTTTCCCAATTTAATTGGTTGTAGAGTAGATGGTGTATATGTAATAAAAATAGGGTGAGGAAAAATAGAATATTGTAATTGGCGTTTATCAATTTTTTCTTCTTCTAAAGTAGGTTGTAAAACTGGTTTGGCTAAATCTGGTAACTCTGGTTTATATTCTCCTACTACGATAACCCTCTCATCATATTTTTTAGTAGTATCAGTCTTTTGTGCATTATTGATTATAGGTATAATAAATAATAATATTATTAAGAAAATATATCTTTTCATATTAAAAAAGTATCAAATTTTAGACAAAATTAAAAAAATATTTACAGAAACAATAAAAAGCTTTAAAAATTCTTATAAATTTTTCTTAAACTCAGAATATTTAGATTACACAGTACAATAATTAAACAACCAAGCAATTTCTTACTTATTACATTCTCAGTAGATATATTTATTGACTAAATTGCTAACTTCTAAGTCAATAAGTCGCAATATTATAACAAATCCTCTATCCAAGTACAAACAATATTTCTATCACCATAGGCATCATCTATACGAGCTACAGGTGGCCAATATTTATCTTTTAGAGTAACAGCAGCTTTTTCTCTAGAGTAAGGTAAATCCCAGTTTTCACTGATAACTTTTTGTAGAGTATGAGGCGCATTTCTTAATGGGCTTTTGTCTAATTCTATTTTCCCATTTATTACTTCGTCAATTTCATTTTTAATAGAAATCATTGCTGAGATGAATCTATCTAATTCAGATAAAGGTTCACTCTCAGTAGGTTCTACCATCAGAGTTCCATGTACAGGGAATGCTACTGTAGGTGCATGAAAGCCATAATCCATCAAACGTTTAGCAATATCTAATTCTGTTACTCCATAAGTACGGAAAGGATTGCAATCTACTATAAATTCATGAGCAGAAAATCCTTTGGAGCCTACATATAATATTTTATAGTAAGGGTCTAATTTTTTTCTTAAATAGTTAGAATTTAGAATAGCAATTTTAGTGGAAGCTCTCAGTCCTTCATCACCTAGCATTTTAATATATAGATAAGAAATGGGCAAAATGAATGCACTACCAAAAGGAGCAGCAGCTACAGTATTCACAGAATGAGTAATAATACCTTCAGGGTGAAATGGATGAGATGGTAGATAAGGAGTGAGATGTTTAGCTACACAAATAGGCCCCATACCTGGACCACCACCACCATGAGGTATAGCAAATGTTTTATGCAAATTGAGATGGCAAACATCAGCTCCCATAAGGCCAGGAGAAGTAAAACCTACCTGAGCGTTCATATTAGCTCCATCCATGTATACTTGACCACCATATTGATGTATTGTATTTATTATATCTAAAATATTATCTTCGAAAACACCATGAGTACTAGGATATGTTATCATAAGAGCTGCTAAATTATCGGCATTTTCTTTTGCTTTATTTTTTAAATCTTCTATGTCTACATTTCCAAATTCATCTGTTTTCACTACTACTACCTTCATCCCTGCAGTTACTGCACTAGCAGGGTTAGTACCATGAGCAGATGCTGGTATCAAGCAAATATTTCTATAACCTTGCCCTAGAGCTTCATAATAAGCTCTGATAGTTATCAAGCCAGTATATTCACCGGATGCTCCACTGTTGGGTTGAAAGGTTATACTGTCCATTCCAGTAATTTTTACTAATAATTGCCCCAGTTCATTTATCAATTCCAAATAGCCCGCTACTTGATCTTTGGGAGCATAAGGATGCACGTTAGCAAAGCCAGGCCATGAGAGATGAAGAAGTTCAGTAGATGCATTGAGCTTCATAGTGCAGCTACCCAATGGTATCATTGTTCTATCTAAAGCCAAGTCTCTATCAGCTAATTTAGCTAGGTATCTCATCATCGCTGTTTCACTATGATAAATATTAAATATTTTCTGCTGCATATAATCGCTCTTACGATGAAACTTGTCTTCAAAAGTAATTATTTGAGTATTTTTCATTTCACCGCATTTGAATGTTGTAGCTTCTTTACCAGTAAATTTAGCAAAAATAGTGAGTAGTAGATTCACATCATTCATAGTAGTAGGTTCCCCTAGGCTGATACCGAGCTCTTTGTCATTTATATATCTTACATTTATATTATTTTCTATTAATTTTAGTTTGAGAGCATCCATGTCTACAAATGCTGGTAATTCTATTCTAATAGTATCAAAGAAGTTTTTATTTTTTTGAATATAACCGTATTTTTGAATCTCTTGTGCTAGCAAACCTGTTAATTTATTGATATGAGCAGCTATTTCTCTAATACC
>LUZL01000173.1 GCA_001603615.1 Bacteroidales bacterium Bact_20
TAGTACATTTAAAAATAGATAATCATTCAAAGAATTTTTGGCAAAATGTTGAAATGATATATCCCGATTATAAAAAAGCTAAAAAATGGCTAAAAGATAATGCACATTTACTCCTCCAATTCTGACTTTTGCTTCTTTAACCTTTGAGGAAAAACATAAATAGCTCCAGCTCTAATAATTGGACTAGAATAAATAGAATTCATATTTTCGTTAAGATTCCACAATACCTCTAGATAACCAAATAATCTACTTGATATTAATTGCCTAATACCAGGACCTACCAGTAAATTTTCGGAACTATACCACATTTTATTATAAGGATAGCTCAAAGATGGAGCTTTATAAAGCATCTCCTCAAACTCACAATGGAAATATAATATTTTAAAAACAGAAAAATCTAAAAACACCCTCATACCTGTCATATGTAGTTCCGTTGCTGGATAATAATAATTTGATTTTAAAAACCAATAAAAAGGATTTATCCCAATAGCTACAAAATTATTAAAATTATATGATCCCCTAGCAGACACCATAATGCTTGTGCTACTTCCTATTGTTAGTCCAAACTCCCCACCTAGATTAAAAGTTCTTTTGAGATCTGAGCCGAAACTCCATAAATCTAAATTTTGAGCTTTTAAAGACGAAAGCAAAAAAATTAATAAAATAAAAGAAAAAAATTTTTTCATATTATTAAGAAGTTAATTTTATTATAATTTAACGAAAGTAATAAAATTAAAAAATCTGACAAAATTATTGTAAGAAAAACAGTTGGTAAATTAATAATAATTTTATAATAATTATAAAATTAAAAGTGAATGAGTCATTATCTCTAAATATTAAAAAATATTTTTTAAAACATTGAGGGGGCAGATATCAATAATGGGGCGCAAGATTTAAAACATTTTATGTTAAATTTTTTATATGTCAATATTTCAAAAATATATTATCTTTGTATCAAGCTAAAAGATAAAACTGTAATAACAAATCGTAAAAAGAAGTTTGGGCAGCATGGCTTAGCGATAGTGAAGGATAAAGAAAGTGATTTCGTAGGGTGGATAAATGATACATTCAGAGGTGTGGCTACTAAGTACCTTCAAAGCTATATAATGTGGTATGTGGTGAAGCATAAGTATCTATTGAGTAGAGTGATAGATGATATAGGTAGAATGCTCAATCTGGCAGCCTCAGACTGGGAAGCATGGTATGTATAAATGCGGTTGAGACTAAAGCCTAGAGAATGTTTAACATAGCAAAGTTTTAATCCCCCCTCTTTCCTTCTTGACTCCCTCTCTAGAAATCTTATTATTCTACCTGCAAAACTAGTCCTTTTAAGTAGTATCCTTCTGGATGAAATAATGAAGGAGCATGACATGGGGCTTGAGTCAGTCTATGCAATATTTTTATTCGTCTATTATTATCTATTGCTGCACTCATTATTGCTCCTTCAAATTGTAATTGTGAAACTGCTTGTGAGCAACTAAATGTGAATATTATTCCATTATTTTTTACTTTTTCTATTGCTATTGTATTTATCCTTTTATATCCTTTTATGGCATTATGTCTGGCATCTATTGATTTAGCAAAAGCAGGTGGATCCAATATTATAACATCAAAATAATCTTTTTGCATATTATTTAGATAATTTATTGCTTCTTCTTGGATAGATTCATTATCTTTATTATTGATGTTATTTAAATCAAAATTCCTTTTCAATAAATTTATAGCTTCAGCACTGCTATCTACTGAAATCACTTCTTTGGCACCTCCTTTAGCCGCATATATACTAAAAGCACCAGTATAGCAAAACATGTTCAATACTGTTTTACCATTTACATATCGTTGTAATAATTTTCTATTATCTCGTTGGTCTATATAAAAACCTGTTTTCTGTCCTTCTTCCCAATTTACATAAAAAGAATATTCATTTTCTTTAATTATTATTGGTAGTGAAATATCTTCATTTTTAAAGGTATAAAATGAATTTTTTATATTTTGTGTTTTATCAATTACAAAGATAGATTTCAGTTTATCACCATATAGCTCTTGAAGTGCATTTGATATTAATTGTAAGTCGTTATACATACCAGTTGTATGAGTTTCTATTACAAAATGATAATTATAGAAGTCTATGATTAATCCTGGTAGTCCGTCAGCCTCACCATATATCAATCTAAAAGCATTTGTAATGTCATCTAATGGTAAATTAATAATTTCTCGTAGAGCTTTAGCTATAGCAATTTTATTTTTGTAAAAATCTACTGATGGATATTCTTTTTGATAGCTAATGATACGGGCTATTATACTACCTTTTTGGGAATAATGAGCCATTGCTAAGAAATTATTATGATTATCATACACCTCCACCCATTCACCTTCTTTAGGCTCACCTTCTATATTTTTTACTGCTCCACTAAATATCCATGGGTGATATCTTTTTATTGATTCTATCTTACCTGTTCTTATTATAAGCTTGTTCATAAATTTTATAAAATTATTTTATATATATCCGAGTTCATCTTCTATAGGTGATAGAGCTTCTAAACATAATTGTACAAAATCATTCAGTGAGAGACCTATCATCTCGCATTCCATTATAGTGTCTCTATTCACACTAGCTGCGAAGCGTTTTTCTTTCATCCTTTTAGTAACTGATGACACTTTGACATCGCTAATTTTCTTTGATGGATAAATGAGGGCTACTGCAAAGATAAAGCCAGATATGGTTTCTCCTGCAGCTAATGCATGATGAAATAGGGTAGTTCGTGGCATTTTAGC
>LUZL01000174.1 GCA_001603615.1 Bacteroidales bacterium Bact_20
TAGGTGTTGGTTTTTATAGTGTAACTATTACAGATGCAGGAGGCTGTAGTGTGAGTGATAGCATAGATGTATTGAGTAATCCTCCTATTTATGTCCATTTAGATAAAGTGGATGTATGGTGCGAGCATGACTCTACTGGCATAATTATGATTTCTGCTAATGGTGGTACCCCACCTTATAATTATACTTTATTACCCAATAATATTAATTCTACTTCAAATATTTTTGATAGCTTACCTAAAGGTACATACACCGTTATAGTCTATGATAATCATAGTTGCTCAGTTAATGATACTATTTCTCTTATAGAACTGCACGACTTGCCACCAGTAAATATAATAGCAGAACCCACTATTGGCTGTCAACCATTATATGTACAATTCTATGAAACTAATTATGAATATTATCCTAATAATCAATATTTATGGAGCTTTGGTGATACCATTTATAATCCCTTACATAAGTTTAATACATCAGGGCATATAGATGTATGGCTTACTGTAACTAATGAATATGGTTGCGATACCACTGCTTATTATAATGAATTAATAACTGTTTATCCTAGACCAATTGCAAATATAAATATTTATCCTACTACTGTTTATGCGACTAATGATCCTTCATATACAATATATTGCTACAATGAAAGTAGTAATGAAACATACGTATTATGGGATTTTGGAGATTCTACTATTTCTGTATTAGATGATCCTACACACTCATATTTAAATGAAGGAGCATATACTATAATGTTTGTTGCTTTTAATGAGTTTGGTTGCTCAGACACTATTACCCAAGAAGTCTTGATGCTTGATGATATTTTAAATATTCCAAATGTCATTACTCCTAATGGTGATGCAGCAAACGACGTTTTCTTTATTGAAAATATTGATAAATATCCTGTAGCAACTCTTACTATCATTAATAGATGGGGAAATACTGTTTACGAAGTTAATGGATATGATAATACTTGGGATGCTAAAGATCAACCAAGTGGTACTTATTATTATGTTTTGTATACTGGCTCTGGGCCTAATAACCCAAATAAAGTTTATAAAGGTTCAATAACAGTTATTAAATGAACTTAAAATATTTTAAATGAAAAATTTTATCAAATTATTTTTTATCTTTATATGTTTAGCCAAAATAAATTTTGTTTATGGGCAGTTAGTGATAAGTATTTCTCCAAGTGATACATCTATATGTTATGGAGATATGCTCACATTGAATGCATCTAGTAATGTTTTAGGTACTACATTCTTATGGTCTAATGGTAGCAATTTAAATTCTGTAAATGTGTCGCCCACAGCTACCACTACTTATAGTGTTACAGGTACTTCACCTACTAGCGAAACTGCTTCTGCATCAGTAACAATAACTGTACTGCCAAAACCAAATCTATCTTATACAGCTACTACTACCGTTTTTTGTGATGTAGGTGGTACAGATACTATAACTGTAAGCTCAGATATACCAGGTACAAATTACATTTGGAATACAGGTAATAATACTAGTCAATTAATAGTTTCAGTAGATACAGCGTCTCTTTTTCAAGTAACAGGTACGGCTCCTAATGGGTGTTTTTCAACATTATCAATATTTATATTAATAACTAGTAGTCCTACTATCTCCACGACTAATGACACAATTTGCTATGGACAAACTGGTACTATTTCTGTATCTGGCAATGCTATGGGCTATCAATGGAATAATGGCAGTAATCAATTTTCATTGACTTTAAATCCTTCTACAACTACTACTTATACTGTAACAGGAACCAGTTCATTAGGTTGTACTGCTAGTGCTACAGCTACTATTGTAGTAAATCCACTGCCTACTATTACTATCATAGCTAATCCTCCTACTGTTTGTATGGGATCATCTACTAATATTACTGCTAACGGAGCTAATACTTATTTATGGTCAAATGGACAAACAACTCAAACTATTAATCCAATAATTAATCAACAAACTACTTTTAGCGTTACTGGTACGAATACAAATGGTTGTTCAAATTCAAATTCAATCACTATTAATACATATCCCTTGCCCAATGTTACTGTAAATAATCAAACTATATGCTTAGGAGATACAGCTCTTTTGACTGCTCAAGGAGCAATTTATTATACTTGGAGCAATGGTCAAAATACTAATCCTATACAAGTAAATCCAATTAATACTTCAACCTATTCTGTTACTGGCACAGATAATCATGGCTGTACAGCTAGTGCAACAGCTACAGTTACAGTATTAACTAATCCACAGCTTGTAGTCCATGATACTGCGATTTGTATGGGTGATACTGCATATCTACATGTTTCTGGTGCCAGTAGTTATCATTGGAGTAATGGCATTAATGCAGCAAATTTAATAATTATACCTAATCAGACTACTACATATACTGTAACAGGTTATTTAGGGACAAATTGTAGCTCTTCTGCTACAGTTACTATCACAGTAAATCCTCTACCTATTTTTGATATTAATACCCAACCTGCATATTGTGATGATAATAATGGCTATGCAGAAGTTACTAATTTAACAGGAACTCCTCCTTATCAATATTTATGGAATGTTTATCCACCAGTTAGCTCACAAACTATTACTAACCTTAATGGAGGGACATATTATGTTACTGTTACAGATGCTAATGGTTGCCATACTGTAGGTCAGACATTTATAGAAACTATACCACCATTTAATTTCACGACACAAATATCACCAGAACATTGTGGGTACAGAGATGGTACTATTATTATAAACGTTACTGGTAATTTATATCCTATCACATATCATTGGAGCCATGCTCCCAATTTAAATGCTAATGAATTGTACAATTTGCAAAGTGGTTCTTATTCTGTAACTATGTCAGATAATTTATGTACTAAAGAAACTATTATAAATGTGCCATATTGGTCTGGACCAAATGCTAGATTTACTCCTAGCACTTATACATGGTATATGGATGGTGAACCTATTGAATTTTATAATTATACTGTTGGAGCTATTAATTATTTATTTGATTTTGGAGATGGAACTTATAGTGAAGAAGCTAACCCTGAACATAGATATATAAATGACGGTACTTTTGTTATTACTTTATATGCTACTGATCAATACAATTGCACTTCTATATATCAAGATTCCTTAACTGTGATTGAAAATTTTCAAATATTCGTCCCCAATGCTTTCACTCCAAATAGAGATAATCTAAATGATTATTTCTCTCCCTTCATCCAAGGAATAGATGCTGAAAGTTATGAAATATTTATTTATAGTAAAACTGGTAAATTAATGTTTCATACTAAGGATATTAATAAACAATGGGATGGAAATATAGAGGATAAAGATGATAGAGAAATAAATCCTAATACATTTATATTTATAATAAAATTTACAACTTTAAATAAGAAGGATAAAATCTACAGAGGATATATAAATGTTATTCATTAAAAATTTACTTTTTATGAAATAAATAGTTAAATAAATAAAATGAAAAAAATTTTTTTATTCTACAGATATTAATCAAGGATGGCACGGTACCTATAATGGTAAACCAGTTCCTCAAGGTTCATATACTGTAACTTTAGAATTCACTAGCAGCACAAATAAACAAAAGTTTTACATTATCAATAATATCACTGTAATTAAATAAATTACATTTTTTACTTAACAATATTTATTTTGATTTTTTGGAAAAATTATTTATTACAAATTCACTATTAATCTATTCTCATCATTTTAACAAGTTTTTCTACATTGTGGTCATTCATATATCCTAGTTTATTTAAAAGCTGTTTCCTATTTTCTATCATTTCACTTGTGAAAGATTGGTTAAAAAGTCTAATTATTCTAGTTTTCATATCAGCTTCATCATTTGCTATCTCACACAGTAATGATAGATCGGTATTCTCTACCATCAAATTATTAACAAGTATAAATCTACCCTGAAATATAGCATGTATTAATTTTAATTTTGTACCTGTAGGTTGGTTTGTGTATAAAACATTCAATTGAGCATTTTTAATAAGTTCATTCATCTTTTCATCACTTAGATTTGTCAATAGCTGTACATTTGAATTTTTAGCAAGATGTTTTTTAATATCATTATCATTCTTACATTTACCTGCGATAATAAAAGGAATATCTATGTCATTAAAAACATTATTAGCTAAGTATATAGCAGCTATTCTATTTTCTGAAATATTTAAATTGCCATGATACAATGCATATTCACCTTTTCCCGATAGAGATTCCACATCATCAAAGGCATGAAAAGTGTTTATAACGTCTACATTTTCATTCCATTTTTTTATAATTCTCATATCTCCATAGCTAATGGCAGCTATCTCATCTGCTCGATTTATAATATTTCTTTCATAATTTTTCAGTTTATTTGATTCAAGAGAGAAATATATTTTTTTAAAAAAATTTTTTTCATATTTAGCTAAAAATTTATAATAATCTTGTTCAATATTATGAGTCCTAATAACCCTCCATCTGCCATCAAGTGAAGGATGAGACAAAAAATACGTGGTATGTATTCCTTCAAATAATATTGGAGCATTATTGCTGAGTAAATTCTTCAATAATTGTTCATTATCTCTAGTTTTAACTATAAAAGGTAGTTTATTAAAAAAATCTTTTAAACTACGTTTACGGTTGTAGTAATAAACTTTTTTACAATATTTTTCTAATTCTACACTT
>LUZL01000175.1 GCA_001603615.1 Bacteroidales bacterium Bact_20
AAAAATAATATTTAAATAAATAAAAAAGGCGAATCTTTAGATTCGCCTTTTTTATTGTTAATTAATAATAGAGACAAAAATGTTTATAAATTTATATGTTTATATTTCAAAAATATTTTATTTTTGTATAAAATTTTATTTATATGAAAGATATAGTCTCTAACCAGCAAGAGCATCTATCTAAAGACAAACAACAAAATCTACAATTACTTCACGACCTCTATAATAAAATGAAAAATGAAGGCCCCGAAGTATTAGATTATCAATATCTAAAAGCTCAAAACTTATCTCCAAAATGTCCCAATTGCAAAAGCATAAATATCAAAAAAAATGGTCATCAGCAAGGCCAGCAAATGTATAAATGCAAAGACTGTGGTAAAAATTTCCGTGAGACTACTGGCACCTTTGTTTATTACCTGCATAAAAAAGAGCTAATACTAGATTATGTTCGTTGTATGATAGAGGGCAAAAGTCTCAGAGCTTGCGCAGCAGAGGTGGGTATTAGTTTACCTACAAGTTTTAATTGGAGACATAAAATTATCTCAGTTTTGAAATCTATGGAAGAGGATATGAATTTATCTGCTAATAAGGAAACTGAAGAGGGAGTAATAAAACAAAATAAAAATGATGATATTAGTAGCTAATATAGATATTGATATTACTAAACTAGAGATAAGTAAATAATAAAAATAATGATAGATACTAGCACTATATGTTAAGTAAAAAATACTAAAAAGTTTAGAGAAATTAATTAATATGGTATTTAAAAAAACATAGTCATCAATAATGGAAAAGTAAAAAGTAGTATTTATCATATGAAAATTGTAGAAAAAGTAGTAGAAAATGTAAAAAAATTATTATCTTCATTTAAAAATATATTGTTTAAATATTTTCAAGGTTATATAGAGTTTTATATCTTTAGAAATATTTATTTGAGTAGCAATGCAAATGCAGATGAAGGCAGATTATTAAATATAGCATCATCAGTTATTGTACCACACTAAACCATATGAAAAAGCTAAAAATAAAAAAGAAGAATAAAAGATTTCTTTTTTTAAGTTGTTTTTTTATTTTTTTAGCTTTGGTTCTTTTGTATATTTCTTCATCTAAATGGAACAAACAAACAGATTATCGCAATATAGCACATTTGTTTACCTCTATTACATTTGAGCGTTGGGATAGTGATGGGCCTCAATATTTTTATTTTGCTCCAGTGATAAGCTATGATAATCCTGGTGATAAATTTGTAGATATTTATCCAAGAGTATTTGATAGTCAAGGGAATAATTATTATTTATCTCATCCTTCAGGTAGTTTTTTACTTTCTTTTTCTTTATTTCAATTATTTGATTTACCCATAAATAATTTGAGTTTACAAAAAATATTATTTATATATTTTATTTTTTCTATTATAGGTATAATGCTGCTGCTTAGTCTACTTTTTCATAATAATATTTCTATTATCGTAGGTACATTAGTATATGCTTTTCATCCGTTGATATTATATAGTTTTACCTTTTATCATTTTGCTGAAACCATAGGGTTAGTATTTTTTATTTGGTTGTTAGTTTTTCATTTATTGATTAATAAATTTCCTAATAATAAGTTTTATTTATTATTACATAAATTATGGTTGCTATGTTATCTATTAATAGATTGGATGGCATTGATCTATTCTATTTTTTATATTTTATATAGCATTAGGAAAAAGAATAACAATGAAGCATTATTAGTGATTAGTTTGACAATAATTGCTTATTTAATGATTATAATCCAATATAGCAGCATAGCTGGATTGCACCCTTTTATTAATTCTATCTGGATGAGATATATAGATAGAGTTGGTATTTTTTATAATATTTTTCATTCGGATGGTTTTTTTGCTGTTATCAAGGAATTTTTACTATTATTATCAAGGAGTTTATGGAATGCGTTGCAAGGAACAGGTATTTTATTAGTGTTAATAATTTTGCCAATTATTTCTAAAACTAAAATTTTTAATAATGATGCTAACTGGCAATTTATCATTAAGTGGGTACTTATGCCAATATTAATTTTTTCAATAATAGTTTTTTCTGTTGTATTAACGCACTATGTATATATGGCGAAATTTGTTTTATTTATTTCTTTAGCTATCTCATTTGTCTTTAATAAATATATATTGCAAAAGAATAAAAAATGGATCTATGCTAGTTATATATTGATTTTTATGATAACTATTTTATGGAGTCTACACTTATATTCAGGATTTTATAAGTATGATTCATTGCAAGATAGTTTAAATCAACAAGCTAATATTTTGAAAAATAATGCAAAACCTACAGATAAATGTATTTATATATTATCTGACGGGCAAAATGTAAATGAACTGGTGTATATATGTTATATTTCTAAAAGAAATATGTTGTTTTTCACAGATACTGAAGAATTTAACAAATGGTATTATAATAATGTTAACCAGGAATGTTATTATATTATTAATAATTTTTAAAATATATTAATGAATAAATAAAAATTTTTTTATAAGTTTGCAAAAAAATTATATGAGAAAAAATAATATTTTACATTTTTTATTATTAGCTATAGTAATATTATTAATGGTGACCTATCGTTTTTTTAATTTTATTCCAAATTTTACCCCAATAGCAGCTTTAGCATTGTTTAGTGGTTATGCATTCAAAGATAAAAAATGGGCAATAGTTTTTCCTCTTATTGTTTTGTTTATAAGTGATATAATAATAGGATTCTATGATCCGATAGTGATGGTATTTACATATTTAAGTTTTGCCATCATTGCGATATTAGGTGCTAAGATGATAAAAAAACTTAAAGTCTCTAATGTATTTTTGTCATCTATCACTGCTTCAGTTACTTTTTTTATACTTTCAAACTTTGGAGTATGGTTAGGTGGGTGGTATAGCTATAGCTGGCAAGGGCTAATAAATTGTTATATTATGGCTATTCCATTTTTTAGATATGAGATTGTAGGTACTTTATTTTTCTCTACAATTATTTTTTCTATTTATCATTATGTAATAAGTCCATTTGCAAAGGTTAAAATGCAAAATAAACAAATTTAAATGTTTACTAAAAATATGAAACTATCAGTTAATCAATTAGCACAACTAATAGATGGAGAGATAGAGGGCGATGGATCTTTAGAAATTTATAATATTAATAGAATAGAAGATGCACAAAAAGGTGAAGTAGCTTTCATTTTTGACTCTAAATTAGAAAAATCTATTTATACCGTTAAAGCTACTGCGTTGATAGTTTCAAAAGATTTAATATTAAAACAACCAATAGAAGTTACACTCATTAGAGTAGAAAATCCATATTTTTCTTTTCTGAAAATATTAAATTTTGTAGATGCAGAAAATAAAAAAAACAAGAAACATAGCATATCTAGCTTAGCATATATTAGCAAAGATGCTAAAATAGGTGAAGGAGTTTCTATAGGACATTATAGTGTAATAAATGATAATGCCATTATAGAAGAACAAACCATAATAGGTGATCAAGTATATATAGGTGAAAATGTTAAGATAGGTAAAAATTGTTTAATATATCCACAAGTGGTAATTCTAGATGATTGTGTAGTAGGAGATAATTGTATTATACATTCAGGCACTGTGATAGGATCTGATGGTTTTGGATTTTTACCATTACAAGATAATACTTATCAAAAAATTCCTCAAATTGGCAACGTAGTTATAGAGAATAATGTAGAAATAGGTGCAAATGTAACTATAGATAGATCTACAGTGGGAACTACTAGAATTAAGGAAGGGACAAAATTGGATAATTTAATTCATATAGCACATAATGTAGAAGTAGGCAAAAATAATGCTATGGCTGCACAGGTCGGTATTGCTGGTTCTACTAAAATAGGTGATAATAACATGTTTGGCGGTCAAGTGGGTATAGCAGGACATATAAATATTAAAAATAATAATCAAATAGCTGCCCAGTCAGGTGTAGCTAGTAATGTGGGTGATAATGAACTGCTAATGGGATCGCCAGCTATGGATGCTAAATTATTTAAAAGAAATTTTATTGCTTTTAAAGAATTAGCTGACCTTAGAAATAAAGTGTATAATCTAGAAAACCAAATAATAAATTATTTAAAAAATGATAAAACAAAAAACTCTAAAAAATGAAGTAACTATTGAAGGTAAAGGTGTACATATTGGGGAAAATGTAAAATTAACACTTAAGCCCAATACTGAAAATACTGGTATAGTTTTTAAAAGAGTAGATATAAAAAATAATGATAATACTATAAAAGCATTGGCGGAATATGCTTCTGATACTTTACGAGGAACTACTATATCTAATAATGGTATTACTATTCGCACAGTGGAACATTTATTAGCTGCTTTGATGGCTTTAGATCTAGATAATGTGTTGATAGAAATAGATAATGAAGAAGTACCTATCCTAGAAGGCAATTCCTATGGTTTTATTGAGAGTATTAAAAAACAAACTGAGGTAATAGAGCAAGATGCCGAGAGAAAATATTATAATATTTCATCAAATATTACATTTTATGATAAAGAAAAGGATTCTGAATATTTGCTGATGCCTGCTGATAACTATAGATTAACTGTAATGATAGATTATAATAAAGATGTTTTACCCCCACAATATGCAGTATTAAATGATATGAAAGATTTCGAAAACGAAATATCCCGTTCTAGAACTTTTGTATTTTTGTCTGAAATAGAAGAATTAATTCAAAAAGATCTTATAAAAGGTGGAGACCTTAATAGTGGTGTTGTGATAGTAGATAATGACTTGCCTGCAGAAAAATTAAATTTTTTCAAAGAATATTTTAATGTTCACAATGTTAATATCATAGACAAAGGTATTCTCAATAATACTGGTTTTTATTTTGCAAATGAACCTGCAAGACATAAATTATTAGATGTAGTAGGAGATTTAGCATTAGTAGGTTATAGATTTAATGGACATTTGATAGCAAATAAACCTGGTCATAAATCAAATGTAGAGTTTGCAAAAATTATTAGAGAGTATATTAAAAAAGAAGCTAAGAAATCTCCAGTATCGCATTTAGATTTAAATAAAGAACCTATTTATGACATAGAAGCCATTAAACGTTTTATGCCTCATCGTTATCCTTTTTTATTAGTAGATAAAATAATAGAAAAAGGAGAAAATTATATTGTTGGTTTAAAAAATGTTACTTATAACGAAGCACATTTCCTGGGTCATTTCCCTAAAGAAGCTGTAATGCCAGGTGTATTATTAGTAGAAGCAATGGCTCAGACAGGTGGTATGTTGATATTATCGGACTTACCTGATCCAGAGAATTATATTACTTATTTTCTTTCTATTAAAGATGTTAAGTTTAGACATAAAGTAGTACCTGGAGATACTGTGATATTTTATTTAGAATTAGCTTCACCAATTAGAAGAGGTATAGTAAACATGATAGGCAAGGCATTTGTAGGCGAAAGGGTGGTAATGGAAGCAGATATGATGGCACAAATTGTAAAGATGCAAAATCCTTATTTATAAAAACCCAAAAAAAATATATATGTATGTTTAAAAATCATCCAAAAGGTTTAGTAATCGCATTTTTCTCTAATATGGGAGAGCGATTTGGCTTTTACACAATGATGGCCATTTTAGTTTTATTTTTGCAAGCTAAGTTTGGTCTATCTGCTGAAAGTGCCGGAAGTATCTATAGCTGGTTTTATTTTGCTATTTATGCTTTGGCTCTAGTAGGTGGTATTATTGCTGACTCTACAAAACGATACAAATTAGTTGTATTAATTGGTATCATAGTAATGCTATTAGGCTATGTCTTGATGACAATAC
Organism: Bacteroidales bacterium Bact_20; assembly: GCA_001603615.1. Taxonomy (GTDB): domain Bacteria; phylum Bacteroidota; class Bacteroidia; order Bacteroidales; family DTU049; genus DTU049. The sequence continues at coordinate 5,845 of LUZL01000175.1, forward strand.
CTGGCACTACTCTAGCAATAGCAATTACTGGTTTAATGGTAATAGCTTTAGGTAATGGTCTTTTTAAAGGTAATTTACAAGCTATAGTAGGTCAGCTATATGATGATCCTAAGTATGAATCTCTAAGAGATACTGGTTACTTACTTTTCTACATGGGGATCAATATAGGTGCTTTCTTTGCACCTTTTGCAGCTACAGGTATGAGAAACTGGTTTTTAAAAATTAATGGTTTTGCACATGATGCTTCTCTGCCATCTGTTTGTCATGCTTATCTAGATGGGAAAAACATAGATATTGCTAAATTTCAAGATTTAGCAAATAGTGTATCTAGTACCCCAGTTACTGATTTAACTGCTTTTGCTCATCAATACATAGATGTGTTTTCTAGAGGGTATAATTATGCTTTTGGTATAGCTGCTTTAGCGATGATAGTTTCATTGTTAGTTTTCATTTTTAATCAAAAGAACTTACCAGATGCAAGAAAAATTCAAAAAGCACAAAAAGAAAAAGAAGCTCACGAGCAAAAAGAAACTACTCCAGTTGCATCATTCCCAATTAAAAATTTAATTTATGCTATTGTAGTTTTTGTCGTATTATTAGGTATCTTCTGGTTTGCAATGGGTAATGTAGATATAGGTATTGCAGTTGCATTATTTGGTGGCTTTATCACTTATATTATTTTATCTGCTACATCAAGTGAGAAACCTAAAATTACATCGTTAGTATTAGTATTTTTTGTAGTAATATTTTTCTGGATGTCATTCCACCAGAATGGATTAACACTTACTTTTTTCGCACGTGATTATGTATTCAAAGAAGTAGGTGCATTCACTGCATTATTCTTTAATTTGAAATCTATATTCTCAATTATCTTAGCTATTACTGGTATAGTAATGATTTTTACTTCTAAAAAATTACTTAATAAAATTATTGCAGCAGCATTTTTTGTAGGTTTTGGCTATTTAACATATTATTACTATCAAATAAATGCAGGTAAAATGATACCTATAGCTCCTGAACTTTTCCAATCTTTTAATCCATTATTTATAGTAGCTTTGACATTTCCTATAAATGGGTTATTTAGTTGGTTAAGAAGTAAAGGTAAGGAACCTTCTACACCTAGGAAAATAGGAATAGGTATGTTTTTAGCAGCTATAGGATACGTGATAATGATTTTCTCATCTACTAATTTAGTTTCTCCTAGTGAAGTAATGCAATCAGGTCTTACTGATTATGATAGAGTTTCACCATTCTGGCTAATCTCTACATATTTAACTTTAACTGTTGCTGAATTATTCTTGAGTCCAATGGGATTATCTTTTGTTTCTAAAGTAGCACCACAGAGATTCCAAGGTTTAATGCAAGGAGGTTGGTTATTAACAACAGCAGTTGGTAATAAATTATTATTCCTTGGATCATATTTCTGGGAAAGAGTAGAACTATGGCAACTATGGTTAATATTTGTTTGTGTATGTGTCATTTCTGGTCTACTAATTTTTGCTTTAATGAAAAGATTAGAAAAAGCGACAAGCTAATTAGCTATATATATCATTAAAAATAAAAAGGCTGGTATCAATTACCAGCCTTTTTATTTTTTTATTGCATTAAAATGTTTAAATAAATGTAATATCATAAAATATTATAAATTAAAGTAAAATTATAATTAAATAATACTAAAATTTTTTTATTAATAAAAAAAATAATTATGCGTTTAAATTATTATTGTTAAACAAATTATAAATCAAATATCAGGTATATCAATATTTTTTAATTCACGTTTCCATTGAAAATATCCAACAATAGCTAATATAGTAAGAAAAATAAATAAAATCGTAGTAGGATATAATTGTTTATATATGTAGATAGCAATACTGGTAGTATCAACTATAATCCATATTAACCAATTTTCAATTTTTTTTCTAGCAAGCATCCAAGTAGCAACAAAGCTTAATGAAGTCGTGAAAGCATCCCACCAAGGGACATTACTATCTGTAAAATTTTGTAAAATGTAGCCAATTATAAAAAATGAAATAGCAGTTATCATAGTAATTATAACCCATGATTTAAAATCTTTTATTCGAGAAATAGGAATATTTTTTTTATCATTATTATGATTACTGCCTCTGAGCCAAACCCACAACCCATATATAGACATTCCCACATAATAAAATTGCATACTCATATCAGCATATAAGCTGGATGAAAAATATACGATAATGTACATAGCAGAAACTACCAAGCTTATTACCCAGTAAAATGGTTTAACCTTAATTTGAAAATAAATAGCAATGATACCTAAAGTAGCTGCTATTAACTCAATCCAATTAGTAAAAATATATTGAAACAAAATGATATAATAATAATTTAATCAATAGGTGGAGTATAACTATCTAAACAAGCATTAGCTATTTTTAAAACAAAAAGTGAATCTGGTTGGGAAAATGATTTTTTTATTTCATTAGTTAAAATATTCATAACCACATCATACTCACCAAAAATTTGAGTACTCATACCATTAGTAATAATTTTGATATTATCGTAAGAACGTAAAGCTTTTAAAAAATTTTCTATGGGCACTAAATAATTGTTAGTTAATGGATAATAACTAATTTCAACAGAGGTTAACATTTTTTTATGCAAATATATAAAAAGTTTAAAAAAACGAAACTAATTAACAATAATAAATGTTTCAAATAATTAATGATATTAATATAATTTTAAAATTATTATATATATTTGCCAAAAATTTAGTATTTATGAAGACTTTAGTTAATAACATTAACGACCATGTGGCTCTGAGTAAGGAAAACTCCAAAGTATTCTATGATAATCTCTACGATTTTCTATTACAAAACCAAGCTGACGTAGTAGATTACCAAGGTCTAAAACTTCAAAGTACTCCACCACTTTGTCCAGACTGCCATAGCAACCATATCGTTAGAAATGGCAAACAAAAAGGAATACAAAATTATCTTTGCAGACACTGTGGTAGACAATTCAGAGTCACTACTGGCACTTTCGTATATCGTATCCAAAAACATCAGCAAATGCTTGAATACATTCGCTGCATGGTTGCAGGTAAAAGTCTAAGAGCTTGTGCCAAAGAAGTAGGCATCAGCTTAGGTACTAGCTTCACGTGGAGACACAAAATATTAGCAGCTTTGAAAAGTTTTGATAAAAATGTTAACTTTTTTGGCATAGTAGAAATAGACGAACTGCTAATGGATTA
>LUZL01000176.1 GCA_001603615.1 Bacteroidales bacterium Bact_20
ATATTCTTACTAATTATCTCAATTTTCTTCTCAATAGGTTGATCATATTTATATATTGGTTTGAAGCAATCAGGACAATAGCTGATACTTTGCATCACTTTTTCAGCTAAATCAATAGCACCTTCGCTACCTTTAGAATAGCCTTTGTTTATAGACATCATCACGTTATATTCTTTACAGCGTTGTCTTACAACATCTATTTCTTCTTCTGTATCAGTGTCAAATTTATTTAACGCTACCACAGGTTTAAAGTTAAACATCATCATATTTTCGATGTGTTTATCTAAATTTGCAAGGCCTTTTTTCACTAGTTCTACATCTGGTATAGAAAGCACATCTTTGGAGGCACCACCATGATATTTCAGTGCTCGTATGGTAACTACCAATACTACAGCGTTTGGCATTAGTCCGAATTGATGACATTTAATATCAAAAAATTTCTCTGCTCCTAGATCAGAACCGAATCCTGCCTCTGTAACAACTACATCACTATAAGTCATTGCCATTTTAGTGGCTAATATACTATTAGTACCTTGAGCTATGTTAGCAAAAGGGCCACAGTGAATAATAGCTGGTGTGCCATCTGTAGTTTGTACTAGATTGGGATTTATAGCTTCTTTTAGTAAAGCAGCCATAGCTCCTTGAGCATTTAGATCTCTTGCAAAAATTGGATTTTTATCATACGTTAATCCGACAAAAATATTTCCCAAACGTTGTTTCAAATCTTTAATACTATCAGTCATACCTAGTATTGCCATTACTTCACTAGCTGCTGTAATATCAAATGTAGATTCTCTAGGTACACCGTTTGTTAAGCCACCAAGTCCTATTACTATATTTCTAAGAGCTCTATCGTTCATATCCATTACTCTATGCCAGAAAATACTTCTAGGATCTAAGCGTAAGTTGCGATTTTTACTTTGTAAATTATTATCTATCAAAGTAGATAATAAATTATTTGCTCTTTCTATAGCAGGTATATCACCAGTGAAAAGTAAATTAATATCTTCTATGGGTAATACTTGACTTTTACCACCTCCAGTGGCACCACCTTTGATGCCAAAGACTGGTCCTAATGATGGCTCTCTAAGAGCAACAATAGATTTTTTCCCTATGCGATTTAAAGCCATAGAAAGACTAATAGATGTTGTAGTTTTCCCTTCACCTGCAGGTGTAGGCGTGATAGCTGTAACTAACACTAGTTTAGATTGTTTTGCTTTTTGATCATCTATGAGTCTAAATGGAATTTTTGCTTTATATTTACCATAAAGTTCTAACTCATCTGCAGGTATTCCAAAATTATCTGCAATTTCATTAATTTGTTTCATATGTTTAAAAATTTAATTGTTATTGGATTTAATGATTTTTTCACCAAGTTTCTTTTAATTTATCATCTATATATTTTAAAATGATATTAGTAGCTCCTACATTAGATTGTATATAATTTTTACAAACATCAGCTGCATTATTATAACATGTTTTGTCGTTATATAAATTATCTAATATTTCTAAATATTGATTTATATTATTAAAACTAAAAGCACCATGTAAATTTACCAAATCTATAGCTTCTTGAAATTTTTTATAATTAGGTCCAAATATAATGGGTTTTCCGTATACAGCAGCTTCTAATATATTATGAATACCTTTACCAAAACCATTACCTATGTGTACAATATCTGCATATTTATATAAATGTGATAAAATGCCTATTGTATCTATAATTAAAATGTTTTTATTGTTTACTTTTGACATATCAAAATTGTTATCATTTAATTCAGAATATGTCAAAGCAGAATTTTTAAAAGATTTTTTTAATTTATTTATACGATCATTATGTACCTCGTGTGGAGCAATTATATAACACCAATCTGGATATTTTTTTATAGCTTGATATATATATTTTTCATCTTCTTCCCAGCTACTGCCTGCTATATACACAAAACGATTAGAAATAAATTTTTCTATTTGGGGGTAATCTACAGTATTTTGTGCTATTTCATAAACTCTATCAAATCTAGTATCACCAGCAATAGTTACATTTAGAATCAAATATTTTTCAAGTAATATTTTTGATATACTATTTTGTACAAAAATATGATCAAAATATTTTAGATAACGCCTCATATACATACCATACCATCTAAAAAAATATTGATTTGGCCTAAAGACAGCAGAAATCAGTATGGTAGGTATTTGATTTTTTTTCAAATAATATAAATAATTAAACCAGAAATCATATTTTACAAAAATGGCTAATTCAGGTAGAAAAGCAGCAATGAATTTTTTAATATTTCTAGGAACATCTAGTGGTAAATATAAAACCATGTCTACATTAGGATAATTTTTTCTAATTTCATACCCTGAAGGTGAAAAAAATGTTAGTAAAATTTTATGATCTTTATACCTAATATGTAATTGATCTATTACTGTTCTAGCTTGCTCAAACTCACCTAATGATGAAACATGTATCCAAATCCATCTGTCATTAGGAGTTAATTTTTTGTAAATATTTTTTTGCTGTCTTCTACCTTTTGTCCAGGATTTTGCTTTTTTATGTCCAAAGATTGCTATTAAATTAATAATAAATCCATAGATATAAATACCAATTGTATATAAGAACCTAATTAACATTTCTATTAATAATTATTGCAAAGTTAATTCTAAAATTTATTTTAAACAAATATGATTGATAAAAAACAGCTTAATTATAAATATAAAGATACCTACCGTCAAAACTATTATTATATAATTTAGCAGGTTTAGTAGCTGGTCCATTTATTATGCTACCGTCAGTTATTAAAAATTTAGATCCACAGCAATCATCTTTTACAAAAAGCAGTGTAGAGTCATCTACTGCTAATCTTTCACAATCTAATAATGGCTTATAAGGACAAGCTCTTTCCATAGTAACGAACTCCTCTTGAGATTTACGATAAATAATAATTCCTTTGTAACCACCAGTGATGTACATATATCCCCCTACGACATTAATATCTCCATACAATGCACTATATACATCTATACTTATATTTACTGGAGTATAAGGAATATATTCATCTTCTTTACATGCAGTTAATAAAAAAACAAAGAATAATAATAATAAATAACTTTTTCTATTAAACATTCATTAACCTTTTGTCTTAGGAGGTTTGTGCTGTTGTTTATATTGCCAATTTTTAATCCAGCGTTTTATGAAAAATTCTTGTTTATTTTCTCTGTTATTTTTGGCTTGTTTCTCAGCTTTTTTCATAGCATCTCTAGTTTCAGGTGTCTGATTATTCATTTGCTGTTTTACTGCTTTTTGGTATAAAATAGTATCATCCTTCTGGCGTTTCTTTTTTTCTTTTTCAATCTTTTTTTCTTGCTGACTTATACTTGTAGATTGTGTTTGACAAGAAATAAAATTCATAGAAATAACAACAAATATGGAGATAATTATTAAATTAATACTAGAAAGAGTTATTTTATTTGCCATTTAATTTATTTTTTTACAAAAGTAAAAAATAAATTAAATATCAAAAATAAAATTTTTGATAAAAAGTTGTATAGCACTATTTTATTTGATATTATCTATTAAAAATATTGTATAATTATTAGATTTTAAGTTGTTATTTAAATATTTTTTAATATAAATTTGTAAAAATTTTATTATATGAAAAAAATATTATTAGTTATTTCGTTTTTTATAGTAATAGAAACAATTTGCTTTTCGCAAGATACAATTAATAAAAAATGGAGACTTTCTTCCTTAGATTTTAGTTTTGGTTATTTCAATATTTATAATTTTAAAACACCAAATACTACACCAGCATATATTGATTACTTTAAAAATCCAGATGCTATAAATGATTATAATTATGATGCAGCTAATTATTGGACTAATTATAAAAATGAAAAAACTGATGGCTCTAATATTAAATTTTTATTAGGATTACAATCTGGTAAAATGAGAATTAAAAATAGAAGTGAATTTATATTTGGTATAAATTTTCATCAGAATATTAATTTTAGAAATTCTATAATGGTATTAGAAAGACATGCTATAGATACATTCGCTAATGCACACAATGGTCAGGATATTTTTTTTGATTCCGTACATGTGATATCTGATGATTATAATTATAGTTTTAATTTATTTGATTTTAATATAGGTTATAATTATATCTTTTTCCCAAATAAAAGATACCAGATACATATATCTCCTTATTTAGCACTAGGTCTCACAATAAATAGACATGCGTATATGAATAGGTATATGTTTGATAAATTTATGTTTTTTTTGCCTGATGATTCATTATTTGCACAAGGAGAGATTATCAAAAACTATGGACAGATAGAAACAGTATATGATGATAACTTAACTAATTTATTTTATATGAAAGTAGGTGTTCCTATTAGAGCATATATGGGATTAGGCAATGAAGAAAAAGCTGTAGATGAAATATCAATATTTTTTGAAATAAGTCCAAACTACTTATATATTCCTAAACATTATCCTGTAATTAATAGTTTTGCTTTTTATTACTCATTTGGAATAAGAATTAATTTTTTGAATTAAAAAAAATCATCCATTCATAGTTAAGAGAAATTCTTCATTATTTTGAGTATAACGCATTCTCTCTTGAATAAAAAGCATAGCTTCTTGAGTATTCATATCAGCTAAATGATTTCTCAAAATCCAGACTCGCTGTAGTATATCTTTAGGAACTAAAAGATCATCTCGTCTAGTACTAGAAGCCACTATATCTATAGCTGGGAAAATACGTTTATTAGACAATTTACGGTCTAATTGTAGCTCCATATTACCGGTACCTTTGAACTCTTCAAAAATGACTTCATCCATTTTAGATCCAGTATCTGTCAAAGCAGTAGCGATGATAGTCAAAGAGCCACCATTTTCTATCTGACGAGCTGCTCCAAAGAATCGTTTAGGTTTTTGTAAAGCATTAGATTCCACACCACCTGATAATATTTTGCCACTAGGAGGAGCCATAGTATTGTGAGCACGAGCCAAACGTGTGATAGAGTCTAAAAGTATAACTACATCATGACCACATTCTACTAGACGTTTAGCTTTTTCTAATACTAATTGCGATATTTTAACTTGTTTTTCTGCAGGTTCGTCAAAGGTAGAAGCTATTACTTCAGCTTTTACACTTCTAATCATGTCTGTAACTTCTTCTGGTCTCTCATCAATTAATAAAATTATTAAGTAAACCTCTGGATGATTATATGCAATAGCATTTGCTATTTCTTTCAAAATCATTGTTTTACCAGTTTTAGGTTGAGAAACTATCAAACCGCGTTGTCCTTTACCAATAGGACAGAATAAATCTATTATACGGCTTGTCTGTGTTTCTTGTGGATGACCAGTAAGATTAAATTTTTTGTATGGAAACAGTGGAGTCATATAATCAAATGGGACTCTATCTTTTACTACTTGAGGATCTAAACCATTTACTTTCAATACTTTTACTAATGGGAAGTATTTTTCTTTCTCTCTTGGTGGCCTTATAGTACCATCAATAGTATCTCCTACTTTTAATCCTAATGTTCTTATCAAAGTATTACTAACGTATACATCATCGGGAGAATTATAATAATTAAAATCTGAACTTCTCAAAAATCCAAAACCTTCTGATAATATATCTAATACTCCTTGTACTTCTATGATACCCTCATTTTCCCAAGAATATATTTTGAGTATTTTGGAGCTTTTATCTTCTAATTCTTCATCTATAGAAATATTTTTTTCATTTTCTATGGGAGAGATCTCTTGCTCTTTTACCAACTCTGTCTCTATTAATTCTTCATCATCAAGAGTAGAAATTTCTAATGTCTCAGTATCAATAATTTTTGGGGGCTCTTGTATAAGATTGACTTTTTTTACTTTTTTGTTTTTATATTTATTATGCTGGTTACTATTTTTATTGTCTAATCCTTCCACTTTTTCATTTAAATTATTTTGCTGTGGAGATGAGGATACTTGCTTAGGTGTATTTATATTATTTGTGGTTTGACTATTACTTTCAGCTTTATTATTAGTAATATTTTCAGCTTTATTAGTAGAAGATTTATTAGATGAAGCTACCATTATTTTATTATTAGTTTTTATTCTTTTTCTAGTTGATTTATTAGCTTGATCTTCTGTATCCTCATGTTTTGAAGTAATATTTTCTTCTTTAGCTTCACTAGTTTCATGAGTATTGTTTTCTGCTATATCTATTAATTTTTTTACTTCATCTTCATTATACAAAGGATGTTTTTTAATTAAAGAAATAAGTTCATTTTTTTTGTACCTTCTTGGATTACTAATGTTTAAATATTTAGCAATTAGAAGTAATTGATTGATTTTTAAATCATTTAGATTCATATATTTTAGGATTAATTAACAAATTTTTAAAAAAATACCTTTTTTGTCAATACGCTTTATGCACAAGTAATTAATTTATTAAAAGAGATTTTATTTTTTCAGGGAACGTTACTTATTTCAAATAAGTATTCAAAAATTCTAATTGCAAAATTAAAAATTAATTTTTAAATAGCAAAATATTTATTTCTAGACAATAAATTTTCAGTAGATTTTTAATTTTGTAGAATAATAATTATTTTTGTAAAAAAGATGAAACGATCGAGTTTATTTATTTGGATAGGAATTAGCCTATCTATAGGTATAATCCTTGGATGGATACTTAATAATAGACAACCAAAATTTAATCTTTACAAGAATGAAGGAAAAATATATGAAATAATAAAATATCTAGAAGAAAATTATGTAGATTCTGTGAATTTCAAACAATTAGAAGATTTATCTATTGAGAAACTTTTATCTTCATTAGACCCACACTCTACCTATCTAACCAAGGAAGACATAATAGCAAGTACAGATCCAGTATTAGGTGAATTTGAAGGAATAGGTATACAATTTAGAATGGAAAAAGATACTGTAAGGGTTATATATGTAATACCTAATGGGCCTGCATATAAAAAAGGTCTACAAGCTGGCGATAAAATTATTGAAGTAGATGGTAAACCCATAGCAGGACAAAAAATGAAAGATTTGGATATAGTGAAAATGCTAAAAGGCCCCAAGGGGACTAAAGTAACTGTAGGGATAAAGCGTGTCGGCTATGAAGGTATAATATATTATGAGCTAATAAGAGATGTGATCCCTTTGATAACTGTGAATGCTAGTTTTCTAATAAACTCCAATACTGGTTATATAAGTGTAAATAGTTTCTCCTCAAAAACTGCAGATGAATTTAAAAATGCTCTTAGAAATCTGAAAAATGAATATAAAATTAAAAATTTAATTATAGATTTACGTGACAATGGAGGTGGAGTCTTAGAAAGTGCCGTAGAAGTAGCAAATATATTTTTACCCCAAGGAGCTTTAATAGTATATATAGAAGGAGACCATAGACCTAGAAAAGAATATAAAGCATGGGGAGACACACTAGGGAATGGTCTTAATGTAGCAGTATTAGTAAATCAATTTACAGCATCTGCATCAGAAATCGTTGCTGGAGCCTTACAAGATAATGATAGAGCTACTATTATAGGTAAAAGAACATTTGGAAAAGGGTTAGTTCAAGAACAAATAATGTTAAAAGATACTACTGCCCTTAGGATAACTGTAGCTAGATATTATACTCCATCAGGTAGATGCATTCAGCGTCCATACAACGAAGGATATGAAAAATATTTTTTAGATTACTACGAATCTATATTAGACACAACAACTTTACAATCATTAATTAAAAATATAGATACAGTTAAATATTATACAGTAAAAGGTAGAGAAGTATATGGTAATGGAGGTATAATGCCAGATACTATCATTGTAAAGGATTATGATATACCAATACTTACATTTTCTAAGACATTAGGTTCCAAAACATTTTATGATAATTTAACTGAGTACGTTCAAAATCATAGGCAAGAATTGTTGAAACTATATCCTAATGAAGATATTTTTGCGAAAAAATATAAAATAACAAATGAACAAATGAAGCTGTTATTAGGAGAAAGTTATTATTATATAGGGGACAAATATAGAAGTACATTTGCTATATTAATAAGCAGTTATATAGCGAGGGAATTATATTCACCTGCGGCATATATGAAGGTTAGTTATCCAATAGATAAATGCATACAGACTGCGTTAGGGTTATTTAAGTAAGATGTGGTAGAGAGCTATTAAAAAATTTTTTTTAATAGCTCTCTATTTTATTTTTTTTATGTTTCAAATAATTAATGATATTAATATAATATTAAAATTATTATATATATTTGCCAAAAATTTAATGTTTATGAAGACTCTAGTTAATAACATCAACGACCATGTGGCTCTGAGTAAGGAAAACTCCAAAACTTTCTATGATAATCTCTACGATTTCCTATTACAAAACGATGCTGACGTAGTAGATTACCAAGGTCTAAAACTTCAAAGTACTCCACCACTTTGTCCAGGCTGCCATAGCAACCATATCGTTAGAAATGGCAAACAAAAAGGAATACAAAATTATCTCTGCAGACACTGTGGTAGGCAATTCAGAGTCACTACTGGTACTTTTGTGTATCGATTGCAGAAACATCAGCAAATGCTAGAATACATTCGCTGCATGGTTGCAGGTAAAAGTTTAAGAGCTTGTGCTAAAGAAGTAGGCATCAGCCTAGGTACTAGCTTCACTTGGAGACACAAAATATTAGCAGCTTTGAAAAGTTTTGATAAAAATGTTAACTTTTTTGGCATAGTAGAAATAGACGAACTGCTAATGGATTATTCTGAAAAAGGTAGAAAGTATTCTAGTGCTAAAGAAATGAAACAAGCGTTGAGAAAAAAGCCCAAAAAGGTAGCTGTATTAGTTGCTACAGATAGAAGTGGTAATATTCTGTTTAGAAACACTGAAGATAAGAAAGTAAGAACTGAGGACATAGAGAAATTTCTAAAACCTAGGATAAACGAAGATGCAGTTATATGTACAAGTACTAAAAGTGCATTTAGACATATCAGAAAGAGCAAAATTAAGCACAAAGAGATAGTGGGAACAAAGAAAAGAAAGCGAGGTATCTACAACACTGCTACAGTAAAGGCTAAATCAGAGAATTTTACCAAATGGATATA
>LUZL01000177.1 GCA_001603615.1 Bacteroidales bacterium Bact_20
ATATAATCAGCATTATAGAGTCCTAATATTTGAAAATTTGTGAATTTACCTGTACTATTAACTGGAGTAAGTTGATTAATTATTTTAACTTTGCTCTCAGTAGAGCTAAATAACTCTGCATTATTGCCATTCATAGATATGCATATATCTATATTATTATTATTTTTTGATGAAAAAATCCTTTTATTATTGATTAAGTCATAAGTAATGAGAGTATCAAAATTATTACCTGCTACATTAGTAAAATGAATATATCTAACAGATTGTCCATTATCTATTAGTTTATATTTCAAAATATTAGAATTATTAAAATTAGGCAATCTAGGAAAAGTAAGATCAATATATGATAGAGCTATTCTATCTACTGGAGCCCCGAGATCACTAGGAAGAGTGAAATTAATATTCAAATTGTTAGTAAGTGAAGTAGAAGAGAAATTTTTTTCTATAAAAATATTTTTATAACCATCAAAAATAGTGTCAATATTGGTAGAGAGGAAATTAATACGTAGATGATGTGGTAACCCTAAGTAATTTGATTGACCTGTAATCATGATTTTAATATTTGATGGTGGTCCAGCATTATAGGGTAGAGTAGATTGAATTTGTTTAGTGTAAATTTGAGGAACGCCTGGCTGCGAAGGATTAATACTCATAGTAGCATCAAACCACCCTTCTGCTTGAGTATAATCAAAATCTGATAATCCAGCACCATCTACTGCTCCAGGATAATAATAGCTAGTATAGTCTACTCGATTTGTATACCAAACATATGATTCAGCTATATAGGATGAATAATTTGTATTTTTGTAATTAGATATACGTTTATTATTTAATGAATTATTCCAAGTGAGATAGTATGTAGCAGTGTCATTAATCAAGCTATAATTGTCATTTGCTTGGTTATTAGGGTTTTTATATAGATTTTTATCTGTTTTACCATCATTGCCTTTAGCATAAAATTCTATAAAATCATTGCTATCAAAAGATCCATCGTTTTCGCCATGTACATAAATATACTGTTCTACACCATTATGAAAAATTTGTATTAATCTAGGATCAATGGTATTGATAGGTATACCTGCAGAAATTAGAGTAGAATAATTAATTCGGTAAATACCTTCAGTAGTAATTTTTATTTTATAATAAAATTGATTATAATTAATCCATTCATTACCTAAAGGTTGAGCAAAGGCACGACCAGAGCATATTATAAACAATAATAAAATAAAATATCTGAAATATTTCATAATGAGGTCCTATTACTTTTTTTTATATGATAAATTAAAGAAATCACATTAGAATATAGAGCGATACTATTATCCCCTATATCAGTATAAGCGTAATCTAACTGTAGAATATCTTTGATAGCAATGCCGATACCAATATTGGGTTGCATAGTCCATTTTTTGCCATTAGGAAAAGTTTCTTGCTGAAAATTTCCTATTCCTGTTCTCAGGAATATCATTTGTTTAAAAGCTATTTCCAGTCCTAATGAAGGATCTATACTAAATATTTTATTATGTATCAGAGTGTTTCTTTGCCCATCAAAAGTGAAAATGAATGCTAGCTCTGGTTGTAGAGAAAAATTATTTAGTAATGGTTGTACGTAACATATACCTGTAGCTAGTCTAGGGACACCTAATTCTAAACTACTACTAGGAATTTCATTGCCAGTGAGAGTGAATACTTCTTTCATAGCATCATTGAGCGAAAAAGACCAAAAAGTAGGAGTAGATGTGATATCTCTAGCTACTATACCTGCCCTCCATCTATTACTCATAAAAGAAGCTCCTATGTCTAAGCCAAAGCCCCAAGCTCCTGCGAAATCACCTATGACCCTTCTAATGATCTTCACAGTACCACCCATTTGTATCTTGTGATTAATTTTTTTGCCAATACTAAATAAAAAAGCATTATCAGCTGCTGTGAAAGACGTTATTTTATCATAATGCACTTGCCCATTGTTGTCAATTAATTGAGTGGTATTTGGAATATCATCTACGGCAAAACGCAGATAAGAAAAAGCAAAAGCTAAACTATCTTTATTATGAAAGCTAATGGCAAAAGAATTATAGTTAGCAATGCCAGCAAAATATTCTGCGTGCATCAGGCTAAATTGTGGATATCTAGGAGAGAATACTAAAAGTGCAGGATTCCAATAACCAGCATTAGCATTATAAGTACTAGATAATACTGCATTACTCATAGCCATAGACCTAGCATCTATCCCTAAATATAGAAACTCATTTGTATAACTTCTCACCTGTGAGTTTAAAAAAATAGAACTTAAAAGTAAAATGACAAAAATTATTTGGCGCATTTTATGAAATTTATTTGTAAAGTTATAAAATTTTTTGATGAAATATATTCAAAATGCTATAATTTTTTTTGTTTTATTATATATTATTTATGAAACATATTAAGATGATGAAGCAATTATGATATTTAGCACAAATGGATCGAGGGACATTGATAGTTTATATTGACTTGAGATTAAATCAAAATAAAATTTTTTAGCATTTAAATTTCATTTTTTTTAAAATATTTTTCCTGATTTTAATTATTTTTCATATTTTTGCTAATTATGATTAAGAAATCTACTATTGATTTTATACTAGAAAATGTACCTATTGATCAAGTGATTGGAGAATATGTTTCTTTGAAAAAAAAAGGTAATAATTTATTTGGTTTGTGTCCATTTCATAATGAAAAAACTCCATCATTTAGTGTATCTGCTGATAAAGGGATTTTTAAATGTTTTGGTTGTGGAGAAAGTGGTAACGTAATTAACTTTTTAATGAAAGTAGAGCAGCTTTCTTATCCAGAAGCTATTAGATTTTTAGCTAAAAAATATCAAATACCTTTAGATGAAGATGACTCTCAGATAGATGAACAAAAGGATGAAAAAGAAAAAATTTTTATAATAAATAATCTAGCCCTTGAGTGGTTTAAAAATCAACTTTGGAAATCTGAAGAGGGAGTTAATAATGCTTTATCTTACTTACATCATCGTGGTATATCAGACTTTATTATACAAAAATTTAACATAGGTTATAGCCCTAATAGTAGAGATGCTTTTAAAAACTATGCTCTTAAAAAAGGTTATTCTATTGATGATTTAGTAAAAGCTGGCTTGGTAGTTGCTGATAGTTTAGCTGATAGATTTAGAGGAAGAATTATTTTTCCTATTTTTAATGTAGGTGGGAGGGTGATAGCTTTTGGAGGAAGGTCTATAGGGCACTTACCTAATGCAGCTAAATATCTGAATTCGCCTGAAACACTTATTTACAACAAAAGCCAAGTACTTTACAATTTAAATCTTGCTAAAAAATCTATTTCTCAGCAGAATCTATGTTATATTACCGAGGGATATCTAGATGTCATTTCTCTGGTACAAGCTGGTATAGAGAATGTAGTGGCTTCTGCTGGTACTAGTCTCACTCAAGATCAGATAAAAGCCATTCATCGTTTTACTAATAATGTATGTTTAATGTATGATGCAGATAGTGCAGGTGTCAAAGCTTCTTTCAGAGCTATAGATATGTTGCTAGAGGAAGATTTAAATGTATATTTGGTATCTTTCCCCGATGGTGAAGATCCAGACTCCTTCGCTCATACTGTATCTACTACTGAACTTACTGATTATTTAGAGAATAATAAAGTTATTTTTATAGATTACAAAGCTCAACATCTTTTATCAAATAATTACGATGATCCTATTAAAAAAGCAGAAGTTATTCGTGATATTTTATTGTCTCTATCACATATTTCTGATCCATTAATACAAGCTGAATATTTGATTTATATTTCTAAAAAATTTAATATTGATGAGTTTACTATTAGAGATGAATTTCAACGTATTCTCAGAAATAAATTAAAAAAAGAATATAATGCTGATTCATATATAGATAATAAAAAATATAATAATAAAGCTACTTATATTCCTACAAGTATAGATAATAAAATCGCACAACACGAGAGACGAATTTTATTTATTCTTTTGCATTACGGTAATAAAATGTTAACTTTTGAGGATAAAGATGAGAATAATTTACCAATTACTATAGATATCCCAGCTTGGGAGTTTATTTATAATGAACTAAAAAAAGATGATATTACTTTTGTATCTTATGATAAAATATATCAACTAATTATTAATCAGTTTAAATTTAATAATAATTTACTTGTAAATGATATAATTGGTTATTTAAATCCTGATGAGCAAAGTCTATTATATGATTTATTATTAGATACTTTTAAGCTTAGTAATAATTGGAAAAATAAATTAAAAATAGAAATTAGTACTATAGAGAATAACGAATATCTTTTTAATAAAGAGGTAGAATGTGCTGTATTAGAGTACAAAGCTATTATGATAAGTAAATTAAAAAATACTAAATTCGAAGAATTAAAAAATGCTACCGATGAAAAAGAACAAGAAAAAATACTTTTAGAAATTCAAATTTTAAAAAAATTAGAAAATCAAATTTTGCAAACTATTAGTGATAGAAATTTAAAACATTAATTATGAATAAATTGCCAAAAGATATAAATGATAAAAAAAGTGCCAGAAAATATGTTAAAAACATTTTAAAATCTATAGACCAAGATCTAGCATATAAGAAAGCGGATAACTTATGGTTTGCTATTTCTAGACATCCTAAATTTATACATGCTGAAGTTGTCATGGCATATTGGTCTTTTGATCATGAGTTACCTTCTCATGATTTTGTGATGGATGCAGATAAGATAAAATTAATTATTCTACCACGAGTTAATGATACAGATATAGAACCAGTATTTTACAAAGGTACTAGCCATATGTTTCCTAATAAATATGGTATAATGGAACCTGTGGGACCTAGGTATCCTTTATTGGACAAAATAGAATTAGTTATAGTCCCAGGATTAGCATTTGATGTTGATGGACATAGGCTAGGTAGAGGCTTAGGATATTATGATAGATTTTTATCAAAATTACCTAATGCGTATACTATAGGTGTAGCTTTTGAAGAGCAAGTTTACGAATGGATACCTTATGATGAAAATGAT
The DNA here is from genome assembly GCA_001603615.1 of Bacteroidales bacterium Bact_20. Taxonomy (GTDB): domain Bacteria; phylum Bacteroidota; class Bacteroidia; order Bacteroidales; family DTU049; genus DTU049. The sequence goes on from LUZL01000177.1 coordinate 5,053, forward strand.
GTTAAAGTTGATGAATTAATTTATTTTTAAATTTTAGCTTCTAAAATTTATATAGTTTTATAAATTTATTTACTATTTTTGTGTTATGAAATATCTGTTATATCCTTTTGCTTTAATATTTTATATTTTTTTACTTTTTCGTAAGTTTTTATATTCTATTAAAATATGTAAAAGGTATACACCACCTATTACTACTATTTCTGTAGGTAATTTATCTTTAGGTGGCAATGGTAAAACACCTCATACTATTTATACTGCTAGACTACTCATAAATAATGGTTATCACGTAGCTATAATATTGAGAGGTTATAAGAGAAAAACACATGGTTTTATAGAAGTAGATATGAATGCTACTGTAGATGATGTAGGCGATGAAGCTTTGATTTATAAAAGAAATTTTGGTAATGCTCTCACAGTAGCAGTCTGTGAAAATAGAGCAAAAGGTATTAAAATTTTATTAAACCAATATCCGCAGTTAGATGTTATACTTCTAGATGATGCTATGCAGCATTTAGGTGTTAAGCCACAAATGCAATTACTACTATCAGATTATTCACATCCTTTTTACAAAGATCATTTATTACCTGTGGGTAGACTAAGAGAACCTAGATCTGCATACAAAAGGGCAGATGCTATCATTATTACTAAGTTTCCTGCTATTTTTTCTCCTATTTTATTTAATGATATTTCTCAAAATATTCAATTATTACCAAATCAAAAATTATTTCTTAGTTATATCTTTTACAAAAAATTTATTCCAGTATTTGATAAAAATTTGAATAATAATTTTGAAAGCAAAAATCCTTATGTTATTTTTGCATTTACAGCTATTGCTAATTATCATGGTTTCAATGAGTACTTACTTTTGAAATGTAAAGATTTAGTTAAGTTTAATTTTCCTGATCATCATCAATTCACAGAAAAAGATATAATTAAGCTAATAAAATCATTTAATGATTACCCATCTACTAATAAAATAATCGTGACTACAGAAAAAGATGTACCGCGTTTAGAGCATCCTTCAATTAAAAATTTTTTAGTAGATTTGCCAATATATTATGTGCCAATTGATGTAAGATTTCACCACAATGCACATATGAAGTTAAATTATGATAAATATATTATAGATTATGTTAGACAAAATCAAGCAAACAACAGAATTTCTTAGAAGTAAAGTAAATTTACAACCAGAAATTGCAATAGTATTAGGATCTGGCTTAGGTAAGCTAGGCAATGAGATTAATCCTACTTTGATCATCCCTTACAAGGAAATACCAAATTTTCCTGTTTCTACAGTTATAGGACATTCTAGTAATTTAATATTTGGTACTTTAGAAGGCAAGAATGTAGTAGCTATGCAAGGACGTTTTCATTACTATGAAGGTTATACTATGCAGGAAGTTACTTTTCCTATAAGGGTTATGAAAGCTCTCGGTGTTAAGTATTTATTTTTATCCAATGCTGCAGGTGGTATGAATCCAGATTTTAATGTCGGAGACATTATGATTATTAATGATCATATAAACTTTATGGGAACTAATCCACTTTTAGGTCCAAATATTGATGAATTGGGGCCTCGTTTCCCCGATATGAGTGAAGCATATAGTAAAAAACTTATTGACTTAGCTATTAAATGTGCTAAAAACTTAAATATTCCTGTGAAGCAGGGCGTATATATTGCCGTTACTGGTCCTACTTTTGAGACTCCTGCTGAGTATAGATTTTTTAGAATCATTGGTGCAGATGCAGTAGGTATGTCTACAGTACCTGAAGTGATAGCTGCTGTGCATGGTGATTTGCCTGTATTTGGTGTATCTATTATAACTGATCTTGGTGGTTTTGATAATATTCAACCTATTTCTCACGAAGAAGTATTGAAAGCTGCTGATGCTGCTGAGCCTAAACTCTCTGCTATTATCAAAGCTATGCTTAGAGAATTGTAATAAATATGCTGTTAAAAGTTTTTTCTGCTGCTATTTATGGCATTGATGCTATTGTCGTTACTGTGGAAGTAGATTTAGCTCCTGGTAATAAAACTTTTATTTCTGGATTACCTGATAATGCTATTAAAGAGAGTCGCAATAGAATAGAACCTGCTATCATTAATAGTGGTTTTCCTTTTCCTGGTAAAAAGATTACTATCAATTTTGCCCCAGCAGATATTAGAAAAGAAGGTTCACATTATGATCTACCTGTTGCACTGGGTATAATAGGAGCTAATAAGCAATTGCCAAATGTGGATTGGACTAAATACCTTATTGTTGGTGAGCTATCTCTTGATGGCTCTATTTTACCTGTACATGGTATTCTTCCTATTGCTATAAAAGCTAGAAATAACAATTTTCCTAATTTAATTATTCCTAAGGCTAACCTTAGCGAAGCATTAGTAGTTGAAGGTATTAATATTTATGGGTTTGAAAGATTATCTGAAGTAGTTGATTTTTTTCATGGTAATTATCTTTTTGATAATAATGTAAGTGTAAATAGTGCAAATTATGAACCTACTTGGGATCCAATGCTAGATTTCGCAGATGTCAAAGGACAAGAGAATGTAATAAGAGCTATGGAAATAGCTGCTGCTGGACGGCATAATATTTTGATGATAGGTCCTCCTGGAGCAGGTAAAACAATGATGGCTAGACGACTACCATCTATTATGCCACCAATGACTTTTGATGAAAGTATAGAAACTACTCAAATATACTCTGTAGCTGGGAAAATTAAGAATAATGAAGGATTAATTAGAGAGAGGCCATTTAGAGCTCCTCATCATACTATAAGTGATGTTGCTCTAGTGGGTGGAGGTGCCATTCCTAAACCAGGTGAAATTTCTTTAGCTCATAATGGTGTACTATTTTTAGATGAATTGCCAGAATTTAAAAGATCTGTTTTAGAAGTACTGCGTCAACCTCTAGAAGATCATTTGGTTACTATAAGTCGTGCAAAATATGCTACTGTATTTCCTGCTAATTTTATGCTAGTAGCAGCCATGAATCCTTGTCCTTGTGGCTTTTATAATCATCCAGAAAAACAATGTACTTGCGGACAAGGTGCTATAAAAAAATATTTAAGTAAAATCTCAGG
>LUZL01000178.1 GCA_001603615.1 Bacteroidales bacterium Bact_20
ATAAGTACTTATAATTTTAGGTAAAATAGAAAGTAACGTATCTTGATTAGAAATATTAGCTAAAGCTAAAGCCCTAATATAAGATAGTCTAGCTAGCACTTCTAAATCATGAAAACTATTAATGCCACTATCAGCCAAAGAAACAGCTTTAGAATATTCTTGCTTTTGCAGAGCACTGAGAGTTTTCATCACATGCTCACCAGCTATATCTTCCTCAGAAGACACATGTTTATAATATTCTGGATCTAATACTAAATGAGCATAAAATGAATTAGGATAAAGCTTTAGAAGACTATCTTTACAGGATTTAGCATCAGTATTTCTGCTAATTTCAGAAGCTGAAATATAACAAAGATAATAGGATTCATCTGCTTTAGCATTTTTGGGAAATCTACGATTAAGTTCCTGGAAATAATAAATAGCTTTATCGTATTCCTGTAAATTACTAAAATAAATTTTGCCAGCAGTATAGAGAGCTGATTCAATACGTTTATTAGAATTAGCGAAATCTTCTGGTGTTTTAGGAATATTTTTTAAATAAAATTCTGGTTTAGTAGGATCTGCAGCATTCATAGAGGAATCACTAACTATAAAAGTAGAATCTATAAATTCATAATCTTCCATTATAGGAGTTTTATTTTTAAGACGCCATAAGTCTTCTAGTGGTCTATCACCCCATCGCTGCTTAAATTCATTTTTTCCAATATTTATAGTATTAGTATTATAAAAATACCAATCTTTACTGGTGGAAGCAGTATTATAAAAGACAGGTGCGTTAGCTAATTGCTGCTGTAATTTCTGTTGTTCTTCTTGTTTTTTTCTTTGCTCTTCTAATTTATAATTCTGAATTAATTTATCTACATGTGCCAGCAAGTCTGCTTCTGACAATAAAGAAATTTTTTGCAAAGAATCTTCTATAGCTATAGTATTAAGAGCTGTGATAAGCTCATTAAGTATAGAAGCCCTATTTTGATGTTTTTGATGATCAGGGAAATTTTTAGGCATCACTTGAATAGCTGAATCATAATAGACTTGTGCCTCTTTATATAATCGTTTGTTAAAATATATATCGCCTAAAGTAGTATAGGTAAGTGCTTTTTGATATTGATTAGTAGAACTATTACGAGCAGATAATTTGAAATATTCTAAAGCTTGACTTTCATTTTTTTGATTTAATTCTATCATAGCAAGAGCATAATAAAGAGCATCCAGATATTCTTTATTTTTAGAATCATTAATTAATTTAAATAAAGATTTTTTTATATTATCAGCTTTATTATGTGAATTTTCTAGACATTGAGCGGCTAAAATATTGCCATAAAGAGTCATTTCATAAGGAGGATTTTTCTTAAATAGAGTATTAATAGTAGCTAAAGCCTCTTGATTTCTATTTAATTTATTTAATAACTGAGCTTTGATAAATAACAATCTACATTCAACATCTTTTTTTTGTTTTTTACTAAGAGCTTTATCAATAGAAGATATTGCACGAGTATAGTCATTAATTTTAATATAATAGTCAGACTCCACAAGATAATATAGTTTTTCAATTTCTCTATTAGTAAAGCCACGATTGATACGATCTTGAGCTTGTACAAGAATATTGAGAACTTGACCAGTTTTACCCTCTATTAAATACGTTATTGCATCCCAAAGTAAAGCCTCTGTAGCTTCAGGATTTTTATCAAAATAAACTATAACATGAGAAAATATTTCATGAGCCCCATTATAATCTTGCTTTAATAAACGTGCCTTGCCTATCATCAAATAAGAATTATCTATCCACTTCACATACTCTACACCATTGAAATTCATACTATGCTTAGCTATAACTTTCATGCCTTTCTCAATAGCCCTTTCACATAAAGGAGATACAGCAGACAACTGCTGATGATTATCAAAAGTAAAAACTCTCAATATTTCATTATAATTATCAATATTTTGATTATTAATCAAAGTAAAAGCTTGCTTGAGAGCTTCATTACCATTAAAATAAGCATTAAAATGTGCTGTAATATTATGATAAGTCCTAGAAGTAAAAGTATTTTTTTTTGTAGAACAAGCTGCAAAAAAAAACATAAAAACAACAAGGATAAAAATAAATTTGCTAAAGTTTCGCATTTACAAAAAATAAAATTAAATAATTAACGAATTTTAAGCAAAATTAATATATTTGAATAAATAACAAAAATAAAAGAAGTTTCAGAAATAATTATTTATGTTAGAGTTTCTAATTTAAATTCAAATCCAATATATTTACAAACATTAAAAAATTTATTAACTAAAATGTTTCACATTAACTTTATAAATTCCCCCTCCTAAATTTATTTTATTTATAATTTCAATTAAAAAAAATTTTCTAATTTTATAAAAATTAATTTAATTTATACAAGATATGAAAAAAACAATTTTAACCTTTTTATGTTTTATACTTTACTTTTTTATATTTTCACAGGAATATAAAAACGGAGATAAACTAATAGATGGAGCTGAGCACATTTATTATAATGACAACAAAACATTTCCCACTTTCATAAAATTTAATAATAGTTTTGATAAATCTATGGAACAGCTTCTATCTGAGTGGCAAAAAACATTTAAAATAAATTTTAAATTATTAAATATAGAAAAAGATTTAATTGGATTAGAGCATTACAAATATCAACAATACTATGATACTATACCTATAGAATGGGCTATTTTTAAAATACATTTAAAAAATGGGAAACTAAATTCATTCAGTGGTACTATATGGACAGACATTCATCCCATCTCTTCACCATCAATAAGTGGTGATATGGCTATAAAAATAGCTATCAAGGAGCATAAAGCAGATTTATACATGTGGGAGGATAGTGGAGAAGAGGCATATCTGAAAATAATTACCCAAGATCAGAATGCTACATATTCACCTCAACCACATCTAGTTATTTATAAAACTGCTAACAGAGAAAATTTAGCGTACAAATTAACTATTTATTCTAAAAAACCGCTTTCTAAAAAAGATTATTATATAGATGCTAACACTGGTGAAATAATTGATATAATAAATAAGATACATAATACAGATGTGCAAGGTACTGCTGTTACCAGATACAGTGGGACTCAAACTATAACAACTGATTCATATAATGGTTATTATAGATTACGTCAATCTGGTAGGGGAAATGGTATTTTTACTTATAATATGCAACTAGGTAGCAATTATTATAATGCCGTTGATTTCACTGATAGCGATAACTTTTGGAACAATGTAAATGCACAACAAGATGAGGTAGCCACTGATGCTCATTGGGCTACAGAAAAGTATTATGATTTTTTTTATAATACTTTTAATAGAAATAGTATAGATAACAATGGTTTTGCATTGTATAATTATGTTCATGCAGATCTGACAGCATTTGGTCTATCTAATAATGTTAATGCTTTTTGGGATGGTTCTAGAATGACTTATGGAGATGGTAATGCTACATATTCGCCATTGACGACGGTAGACATTACTGCTCATGAAATCACTCATGGATTAACAGAATTTACGGCTGGGTTAGTCTATGCCAATGAATCTGGTGCACTAAATGAAGGTTTTAGTGATATTTTTGGTACAGTGATAGAGTTTTATGCTAAACCTTCAGCTGCTAATTGGACTATTGGGGAAGATATCGGTGCTGCTTTTAGATCTCTTGCTAATCCTAACCTATATCAAAATCCTGATACTTATTACGGTGATTATTGGGATCCAAATGAAGAAGTACATAATAACAGTACTGTATTCAGCCATTGGTTTTATATTTTAGTAAATGGGAAAACTGGTACTAACGATATCGGTAATAACTTTTCTGTTACTGGTATTGGAATAGATAAAGCCGCTAAAATAGCATATTATACTTTAGTAAACTATTTGCCTACTTCAGCTACTTATGCAGATGCTCGTTTTTTTACAATTTTGACAGCTACTGATCTATATGGTCCTTGCTCTGCAGAGGTAGAAGCCGTTACTAATGCAATGTATGCTATAGGTGTAGGTGATCAATATCAACCTGGGGTATCAGCTAATTTCTCAGCTTCTATTACTCAAAATTGCCAAGCTCCGTTAACTGTACAATTCACTAATTTATCTAATAATGCTGCTTCATATTATTGGGATTTTGGCGATGGTACTACAAGCACTTCTCAAAATCCTTCTCATACTTATAATAGCTATGGCAATTACACTGTTTCATTGATAGCAGATGGTAATAGTTGCGGTATAGATACTTTAATAATGAATAATTATATTTCTATAAATCCTAATAACTTGTGCTATGTTGTAATGCCTATGAATGGCACTGGAACCAATATTACTAGTTGTAATGGAATATTATATGATGGTGGTGGTCCTAATGGCAATTATGCTGATATGTCTGATGCTATTATCACTATCAGTCCAGCTAGTGCGACATCAATTATGCTTTTTTTTAATTCGTTTGATATAGAGCCTGGCAGTGGCACTAGTTGCAACTATGATTACATAGAAATATTTGATGGTCCTAGTACTAGTAGTACATCTCTCGGTAGATATTGTAATACTACAGGTGCTCCAGACACTATTTATTCTTCTGGTAATTCATTAACATTAAAATTACACTCTGATCAGGCACTAAATTTAGCTGGTTTTGAAGCTATGTGGATATGCAATGCAACTAATGTAGCTCCTTTATCAAATTTTACGATTGATTCTTTAAATTCATGCAATGGCTTTGTAAAATTTGTTGACCAATCATTTCATAATCCTACTAGCTGGTCATGGGATTTCGGTGATGGTACTACATCAAATATACAATCACCTTATCATATATACAATAATAATGGGATTTATAATGTATCATTAACTACTAGCAACAGCTATGGTAGTCATAGCATAACAAAGCAAAATCTAGTAAATATTAATAGACCACTACCACCTACAGTCATAGGAGACACTATTTGCAGGGACGAGACTGCCACTTTAATAGCTTATGGTAATGGTGACGTTAAGTGGTATTATTCATTAGCGGATTTGTCTTCTTTTTATAGTGGACAATCATATACTACTCCTGCCTTGCAGCAGACAACTAATTATTGGGTTATGGACTACTTCCCTGCAGCTTCTTATTATGTCGGTGATACACGTAGCTCTACTAATGGTGGTTATTTTACAAATACTAATCAGCATTATTTGATTTTTGATTGTTATGCGAATTGCATTTTAGTGTCAGTAGAAGTAAATGCTCAGGGATCTGGCAATAGATATATAGAATTAACTGATTATCAAGGTAATACTATTGCTGACAAAACTGTTAATATACCTAATGGTATCTCTCGTATTAACTTAGGATTTAATTTACCTGTAGCCAATAATCTAAAACTCTGGGGACCTGGTTCACCAAATTTATGGAGAAATAATAGTGGCAGCAGTTATCCTTATCAAATTAATAATGTCTTATCTATCAAAGGAAGCTCTGCTTCAGATCAAGGATATTACTATTATTTTTATAATTGGGAAATAAAAATACCTGATTGTGCTAGCAGTAGAGTCCCTATCGTAGCCTTTGTAGATGATTGTCAAAACATTGAAGATATATCAGAGCAATTAATAAATATTTTTCCTAATCCTACAAGTGATATAATTAATATATCATTAAGTGATAATATGAATTTAAATGGTTTATCACTGCTAGATATCACTGGTAGAATTATTCCAACTAATATATTTCTAAATTCACAAAATAGTTTCTATATAGAATTATCTAATTTAGCAGATGGAGTCTATTATTTACAACTATCAATTAATGATAGAGGGTACATTAAAAAAATTCTTGTACAACATTAAATTTGGGAATTGAAAAATGATTAATTTATATTTTCATAAACTTTAGTATTTTTGAATAAATTTAGTAATTTAGTATGGCTAGAAATGATGCATTAAATATAGATAAAGAACACTTAAGCGAAAAAGATCGTGAGTATGAGAGTTTGATAAGGCCGAAAAATTTTAGTGAATTTTTTGGACAACCACAGATAGTAGAAAATTTAAGAGTTTTTGTAAAAGCAGCTAAAGCACGTAATGAAGCTCTAGATCATGTTTTGCTACATGGCCCCCCAGGATTAGGAAAAACTACACTTTCATATATCATAGCAAATGAATTAGGTGTAGATATCAAAGTAACCTCTGGTCCTGTATTAGAAAAACCTGGTGATTTAGCAGGTTTATTAACTTCTATGAAGCCTTTTGATGTGTTATTTATCGATGAGATCCATCGCCTAAGCTCAGTAGTAGAGGAATATCTATACTCTGCTATGGAAGATTATAAAATAGACATTCTCATAGAGTCTGGTCCTAATGCTAAATCTATTCAAATAAAATTAAATCCTTTTACTCTAATAGGAGCTACTACACGTTCTGGATTATTGACCTCCCCTTTGAGATCAAGATTTGGCATAAGTGCTAGATTAGATTATTATAATACTGATGTTTTGTTGCAGATAGTACTTAGATCTGCTAAAATATTAAATGTAGAGATAGACATGAGTGCAGCTGAAGAAATATCTCGTCGTAGCAGAGGAACTCCTCGTATTGCTAATTTACTATTGCGTAGAGTTAGAGATTTCGCTCAGATAAAAGGGTCTGGTATCATAGAGAAGCAGATTACTCTCTATGCTCTCAATGCCTTGAATATTGATTCTCATGGTTTAGATGAAATGGATATTAAAATTTTATCTACTATTATAGAAAAATTTAATGGTGGTCCAGTAGGGTTAAATACCATAGCTACTGCTGTTAGTGAAGATCCAGGTACTATTGAGGAAGTTTATGAACCTTTTTTAATTCAACAAGGGTACTTGAAACGTACTCCTCGTGGACGTGAAGCTACAAAATTAGCTTATGAACATTTAAATATTAAAAAAGGAAATGATAATACTATATCTTTATTTTAACAATTTTACTAATTTATAAATCATCATATGAAAATACTAGTTACAGGCAGTGCAGGATTTATTGGTTTTCATTTAACAAAAAAATTACTAGAACGTGGTGATGTTGTAGTAGGAATAGATAATATTAATGACTATTATGATGTGAATTTAAAATATGCTAGATTAGCTGAAACTGGAATAGATAAAGAAGCGGAGTATTGGAATAAACGTATAACTAGTACCAAATATCCTAATTACAATTTTATAAGGATGAAATTGGAAGACAAAGAGTCTATCAAAAAACTTATAGCTAATGGACAATTTGACAGTATTTGTCATTTAGCTGCCCAAGCTGGTGTGAGATACAGTTTAGAAAATCCCTATGCCTATATAGACAGTAATATTGTAGGGTTCTTAAACATTATAGAGGCTGCTCGCGATAATAATATTAAACACTTAGTATATGCTAGCTCATCTAGTGTATATGGTGGCAATACTAAAATGCCTCTGAGCACTTCAGACAGTGTAGATCATCCTATCAGTCTATATGCAGCCACTAAAAAAAGTAATGAATTGATGGCTCATGTTTATAGTCATTTATTTAATATTCCTACTACAGGATTAAGGTTTTTCACTGTTTATGGCCCGTGGGGACGACCAGATATGGCATTATTTTTGTTTACTAAATCTATATTAGAGAATAGACCAATCCAAGTATTTAATTATGGTAATATGACAAGGGATTTTACATTTATTGATGATATCATCAAAGGTGTAGTTAAAGTTATTGATACTCCAGCTAAGCCGACTATGGATAATAATCCAGATCCATCTAGTAGTAATATTGCTCCTTATAAAGTTTATAACATTGGTAATTCTAATCCAGTAAAATTATTAGACTATATAGAAGCCATAGAGAATGAATTAGGCAAAAAAGCTATTAAAGAATTCTTACCAATGCAACCTGGCGATGTACCATACACAGAAGCAGA